>DATIMX010000374.1:0-2864 GCA_035474935.1 Geodermatophilus sp.
GTACGCCGACGTCCCGGTGCGGGTGCTGCCCGGCCTCACCGCCGCGCAGGCCGTCGCGGCCCGGGTCGGCGCGCCGCTGGGCCACGACTTCTGCGTGGTGAGCCTCTCCGACGTCCGCAAGCCGTGGGACGTCGTCGTCGAGCGGCTGCGGCACGCCTCGACCGCCGACCTGGTGCTCGCGCTCTACAACCCGCGGTCCAGGGCCCGGCCGCACCAGCTCGCCGAAGCGCAGCAGGTGCTGCTGGAGGGCCGCAAGCCCGACACGGTGGTCGTCGTCGGCCGGGACGTCGGGGGACCCGAGGAGAGCATCCGGGTCACCACCCTCGGTGAGCTCGACCCGGGGACCGTCGACATGCGCTGCTGCGTGATCGTCGGCTCGTCGCAGACCCGGGTCAGCGCCACCGGCGCGGTCTACAGCCCCCGCACCCATGAAGGACCCCGTCCTCCCCACCCCTCGTAGAAGGACCCCGCCCCTCTCACCACTCGCAGGCTCGGGGTGAGCCTCCCGACGGGGCCTGCGGGCCCCCTGGACGGGGCCTCGGGACACTCAGTGCCACGCCTGGCACGATGGCCCGCGACGTGGCGCACGTCACCGTGGGCGGGACGGCGCCGATGACCGGGCGATCGCGGGAGGGGCTCCCATGGCCAGCACCAAGGACTGGTTCGAGACCGTCGAGGAGGCCCAGCACCGCGCGCGGAAGCGGCTGCCGCGGTCGGTCTACCTGGCGCTGGTCGCCGGGACCGAGAAGGGGCTGACGGCGAACGACAACGTCGCCGCCTTCGACGAGATCACCTGGCGCCCGCACGTCGCCGACCTGCCCGCCAAGCGGGACACGGCGACCACGGTGATGGGCCAGGAGGTCAGCATGCCGGTGCTGGTCTCCCCCACCGGCGTGCAGGCGGTGCACCCCGACGGCGAGGTGGCGGTGGCCCGCGCGGCCGCGGCCCAGGACGTCGCGATGGGGCTGTCCTCCTTCGCCAGCAAGTCGGTCGAGGAGGTCGGCGCGGCCCAGCAGAAGCTGTTCTTCCAGATGTACTGGGTCGGCTCGCGCGAGACGATCCTCGCCCGCGCCGAGCGGGCACGGGCCGCCGGCGCCAAGGGCCTGATCATGACGCTGGACTGGTCGTTCGCCTCCCGGCGCGACTGGGGCAGCCCGCCCATCCCCGAGAAGATCGACGTCAGGAACGCGCTGAAGTTCGCCCCCGAGGTGGTGCGCAAGCCGCGCTGGCTGGCGACCTACCTGCGTTCGGGCGCCATCCCCGAGCTCACCGTCCCGAACCTGGCGCTCGGCGGCGAGGAGCCGCCGAACTTCTTCGGCGCCTACGGCCAGTGGATGGGCACCCCGCTGCCCACCTGGGAGGACGTCGCCTGGCTGCGCGAGCAGTGGGGCGGGCCGTTCATGCTCAAGGGGATCACCCGCCCCGACGACGCCCGCCGCGCGGTGGACGCCGGCGTCACCGCCATCTCCGTCTCCACCCACGGCGGCAACAACCTCGACAGCACGCCGGGGGCGATCCGCTCGCTGCCCGGGGTGGTCGACGCGGTCGGTGACCAGGTCGAGGTGCTGATGGACGGCGGGGTGCGCCGCGGCGCCGACGTCGTCAAGGCGATGGCCCTGGGCGCCAGGGCGGTGATGATCGGCCGCGCCTACCTGTGGGGCATGGCCGCGAACGGCGAGCGCGGCGTCCAGAACGTCCTCGCGATCATCCGGCAGGGCATCGACGAGGCGCTGCTGGGGCTGGGCAAGGCCTCGGTGCACGACCTGACCCGCGAGGACGTCGTCCTGCCGCCGCACTTCACCCGCGACTGAGCGGACGGCGCGCCCACCGACGGGAATGCGGAGGCGGGGAGCGGGCTTGCGCTGTTGCGTGCCCGCCCGCCGCCCGTCCCCCGCCGTCCCGTTCTGGACGGCGGCCGCGCTGCTCGTCCTGGTCCTCGCCGCGTCCGGCGTCCCGTCGCCGCTCTACCGCGTCTACCAGGAGCGCTTCGGCTTCTCCGCCGGCGTGCTGACGACGGTCTTCGGCATCTACGCCCTCGCGCTGCTCGCCACGCTGCTGGTGGTCGGCGCCCTGTCGGACCACGTGGGACGCCGGCCGGTCATCGTCGCCGGGATGCTGCTGCAGGTCGTCGCCATGGCGCTGTTCTGGGCCGCCGACTCGGTGGGCTGGCTGCTGGCCGCGCGGGTGGTGCAGGGGCTGTCGGTCGGCAGCCTGACCGGAGCCCTGGGCGCGACGCTGCTGGACCACCAGCGCAGCGACCGCCCCCTCGGCGCCCTGGTCAACAGCGCCTCCCCCGGGTTCGCCCTCGCCCTCGGCGCCGTCAGCGCCGGGTTGGCCGTCGACTTCGTCCCCGCCCCCACCGACTGGGTCTTCGGCGCGCTGACCGCGCTGTTCGCCGTCGCCGCCGGGGTGGCCCTGGTGCTGCCGGAGTCCTCGCCGCGGATCCCGGGCGCACTGGCCTCGCTGTGGCCGCGGGTGCACGTGCCCTCGTCGCAGCGGGCGGCCTTCCTCGTCGCGGCGCCGTGCCTGGTGGCGATGTGGGCGCTGGGCGGCCTCTACCTCTCGCTGGGGCCGTCCGTGGTCGCCGGCGTCTTCGGCCTGCAGGACCACCTCGTCGGCAGCCTGGTCATCGTGGCCATGCAGGGCATGGGCGCCGTCGGCAGCGTCACCATGCGGAACGCGGCCCCGCACACCGCGATGACCGCCGGCTGCCTGGTCTTCGCCGCGGGCGTCAGCGGCACCATCGTCTCGCTGGCCACCGGCAGCGGAGCGCTGTTCTTCGCCGCCGCCGCGGTGTCCGGGTTCGGCTTCGGCGCGGCCTTCCTCGGCGCGGTGGCCACCGTGACCGCCGGCGTCGCGCCCGG
>DATIMX010000375.1:0-1771 GCA_035474935.1 Geodermatophilus sp.
GTCGCCGGCCTCGCGCTGGGCTACGGCCTGCTCACCAAGGACGTCCTGTTCGTGTGCACCGTCGTGCCGGTGGCGCTCGCCGTGCTGTGGCGGCGGACGCTGCCGCTGCGCGACGGGGCGCTGCTGATGGCGACGACCGTCGTGCCGTACGTGATCTACCTGATCGTGCTGGCGTTCTCCGGCGGCCTCGGCGGCTGGTTCGAGGCCAAGAGCCAGGGCCTGCTGCGTGCGCTCGGCTTCGTCCAGGCGACCGGCTTCAACGCCCCGAACTCACCGAGCCTGATCGGCCGGGTCCTCGACCAGCTGGGCTCCTTCGGCACGAGCTACGTGCTGCTGCTCGTGTGTCCGTTGGCGGGCGTCGTCGCGGCACTGAGCGCCTCGCCCGCGCGGCGGTTCCTCGGTCTGGTCGCGCTGATGATGGGGCTGTTCGGCGTCTACTCCGCGGCCTTCGGCACGTTCGAGGAGCAGTACGGCTACCCCGTCATGATCGCGGGGATCCTCGCCGCCGCGATCAGCGCGGTAGAGCTCGCTGCCCGCTTCCCGCGCGCCCGGCGCCCGATCACGGCGGTCTGCCTCGTCTTCGTCGTTGCGGCGGCGGTGCTGGGCATCCGCGCCGAGGCCACCACGGACGACGGCTTCCTGCAGGTGCGCGACTGGATGCGGACGAACCTCCCCGTCGATGCCAAGGTGGGGGTCACGAACAGCACCGGGGCGTGGGCGTTCGACCAGGACCCGCACTTCGGGGTCTGGGCCTCGCTGCCCGACCTGGCCGACAACGGGGCGTCCTACGTCCTGACCCAGAGCCTGCCGACCAGCCTCGGGTACGGCTACGCCAAGCCGGAGCTGCTGCCCTGGCTCGCGGCGAACGCCAAGCCCATGATCGCGGTGAACGGGCCGACCAACGGGACCACCACGCTGTGGTTCATCGACAAGGACGCACTGCAGGCAGGCGCCGAGGCCCGCGTCGCGTTCCCCGCGAACGAGCGGGAGCAGTAGGGGATGTCGGACGTCCTGCGCGGGTGTCAGCGGGGCCTGGCGGCGGTCGGTGCGGCGGTGCTCGTCACCGCGCTGACCGCGTGCCGCTCGGGTCCCGCCGAGCCGGCCGGCGCGCAGCCGGGGCTCACCTTCGGTGTCCTGGGCGGGTCGTGCGACGCGAACCGGGTCGGCGCGCTGCAGCAGGCCGGGGTGCGGTTCGTCGAGGTGGGCGTGCGGTGGAGCCGGTTCGAGCCGGCGCCGGAGCAGTTCGACCAGGCCTACATCGACGCTCTGCGGGCCCGCCTCGCCCGGTGCACGGACGCGGGCCTCGGCGTCGTGCTCACCCCGGGCTTCCAGTACGCGCCGGCGTGGGTCCGCGACCTCCCCGACGGCCGGTACCGCGACCAGAACGGCGCCGCGAACCCCGCGAAGGTGCCGAACTACGTCTTCAGCGCGGCGGTCCGGGGCGCGGCGGAGCGGTACCTCGACCGGTTCGCCGCCGAGTTCCCCCTCGACGGCTTCGCGGCCGTGCGGATCGGGACGAGCGAGGCGGGCGAGCTCGGCTATCCCGGCATGCAGCTCGGCACGGAGGGCAACCGCTTCTGGGCGTTCGACGACGCCGCGCTCTCCGGCGACGGGCTGCCCGCCGGGATGTCGCCGAACCCGATGCCCGGCTGGAAGCCCGGCGACCGGACCTGGCAGGGCCGCCCGGTCGACGCCGCGGCCGTCCGGTCGTGGTTCGACTGGTACGCCGGCTCGGCGGTCCGGACCACCGTCTGGCAGATCGGCGCCCTGC
>DATIMX010000376.1:0-2601 GCA_035474935.1 Geodermatophilus sp.
AGCAGCACCAACCCGACCCGGCCGCACACGGTGAACACCCTCGACGAGCACCTCGACATGCTCATGGTCTGCCACCACCTGGACAGCTCGGTGCCCGAGGACCTGGCCTTCGCCGAGAGCCGCATCCGGCCGACGACGATCGCCGCCGAGGACCTGCTGCACGACCTCGGGGCCATCTCGATGATCGGCTCGGACGCGCAGGCGATGGGGCGGGTCGGCGAGGTGGTGCTGCGCACCTGGCAGACCGCGCACGTCCTGAAGCGCAAGCGCGGGGCGCTGGCCGGGGACGGCGCGGCGGACAACCTGCGGGCGCGCCGCTACGTCGCCAAGTACACGATCTGCCCGGCCGTGGCACACGGGATCGACGGCGAGGTCGGCTCGGTCGAGCCCGGCAAGCTCGCCGACCTGGTGCTGTGGGACCCGCGGTTCTTCGGCGTCCGGCCGCACGCGGTGCTCAAGGGCGGCGTCATCGCCTGGGCGCAGATGGGCGACGCCAACGCCTCCATCCCCACTCCGCAGCCGCAGCTGCCGCAGCCGATGTTCGGGGCGTACGGCCGGGTGCCGGCGCGGACGTCGCTGCACTTCGTCGCACCGGCCGCCGTCGAGGCGGGGCTCGCGGACCGGCTCGCCGTCGACCGGCGGCTGGTCGCCGTCACCGACACCACGCGGCTGACCAAGGCCGACATGCCGGAGAACACCGCGCTGCCGGAGATCCGGGTGGACCCCGACACCTTCACCGTGCGGGTGGACGGCGAGGTGTGGGAGCCCGAGCCGGTGCGCGAGCTGCCGATGGCCCAGCGGTACTTCCTCTTCTGATGACGGCGGCGCTCCTGACCCTGGCCGACTCCCGGCTGCCGGCCGGCGGGCACACGCACTCCGGTGGCGTGGAACAGGCGATCGCGGCCGGGGTGGTGCACGACCCGGGGACGCTGACGGCGTTCCTGCGGCGTCGCCTGCACACCGCCGGTGCCGTGGCCGCCGGACTGGCGGCCGCGGCCTGCGGTGCCGCCGATGAGACGGGGGCCGCAGCGACGACATCGTGGTCCTCCGGACGACACCGCGGCCAGGTGCCGTCCCCGGTGGCGCTGAGCCCCGCCAGCTCCTCCCCGGGGGAGCCTCCGGCCCCCGCCTCGTCGTCGCTCGTCGCTGCGCTCCGGAACCTGGACGTCGAGGCCGATGCGCGCACACCGAGCCCGGCGTTGCGGGCGGCGTCCCGGCAGCAGGGGCGCGGGCTGGTCCGCGTCGGGCGGCGCGCCTGGCCCTCGCCGGCCTGGGACGCGCTGCCCGATCGGCCGCACTCCCCGCTCGCCCTGGGCGTCGCCGCCGCGGCCGCCGGACTGACCCCGCGGGACGCCGCCGCGGCCGCCGCGTACCTGTCGGTCAGCGGTCCGGCGACCGCCGCCCAGCGGCTGCTGGCCATGGACCCGCTCGCCGTCGCCGCCCTCACCGCCCGCCTGGCCCCGGAGATCGACGAGGTCGCCGCGGTGGACGGCGTCCCGGCGGCGGCGGACCCCCTGCTCGACCTGCTCGCCGAGGTGCACGCCGCACGGAAGGACCGGTTCTTCGCTTCATGAGCCCCACTGGGAGTCCCCATGCCGCCTGACCACAACCTGGACGACTACGTCGACGCGCCCGCGCCGCACCGGCACTCCGCGGACGGCAGGCAGGGCCCCCTGCGGGTCGGCCTCGGCGGACCCGTGGGCTCCGGCAAGACGGCGCTGGCCGCGGCGCTGTGCCGCACGCTGGGGCCGGAGTACGACCTCGCCGTCGTCACCAACGACATCTACACGACCGAGGACGCCGACTTCCTGCGCCGCAACGCCGTCCTCCCCGACGACCGGATCGAGGCGGTGCAGACCGGGTGCTGCCCGCACACCGCGATCCGCGACGACATCACCGCCAACCTCGACGCCGTCGAGCTGCTCGAGGCCCGGCACCCGGGGCTGGAGCTGGTTCTTGTCGAGTCCGGCGGGGACAACCTGACGGCCAGCTTCAGCTACGGCCTGGTCGACGTGCAGGTGTTCGTCGTCGACGTGGCCGGCGGCGACAAGGTGCCGCGCAAGGGCGGGCCCGGGGTCACCGCCGCGGACCTGCTGGTGGTGAACAAGACCGACCTCGCCCCCCTCGTCGGCGCCGACCTCGGGGTCATGCGACGGGACGCCGACGCGGTGCGCGGCGGCAAGCCGACGCTGCTGGTCTCGCTGCGGGAGGACCCGAGCGCCGCCGCGGTGGCCGACTGGGTGCGCGAGCAGGTGCGGGTCCGCGTGGCCGCGGGCGCGCACACGACACGGGCGTGAGCAGCGCAGGGAGGGACGTGCGAGGAGCGCAGCGGCTGCGGACCGGAGCCGGACGATGAGGACGCTCGTCGAGGTCGTCGCCTGCCGCGGCCCCGGCGGGCGCACCGTGCTGCCGGTGGTGCGCGCGGGCGGTCAGTACGCCGTCCGCCGGACCGGCCCGGGGACGGTGCACCTCGTCGCCACCGCCTTCGGCCCGCTCGGCGGGGACGACGTGACGGTCCGGCTGGTCGTGGGGAAGGGCGCCCGGCTGTGCGTGCGCTCGGTCGCCGCCGCGGTCGCGCTGCCCTCCCGCGGCGCCGTCCAG
>DATIMX010000377.1:0-11622 GCA_035474935.1 Geodermatophilus sp.
GGGTCCAGGCCGAGCCCGCGGAGCAGCTCCGCCGTCCGCTCGGCCCGCTCCGCGGAGCCGGGCTGCAGGCCGTGGTCGACGGTCACCGCGCCGACGCGGACGCCGGCGGACCGGGCCTCGAAGGCGAGGGCCGCGGCCAGGGCGAGGGAGTCCGCTCCCCCGCTGACCGCGGCGAGCACCGGCTGCCCGCTCCCCCGCAGACCCGGCCGTACGGCGGTCCGGAGGACCGCCACGGCCCTCGGCGGGCCGGACACCGCCCTCAGGCCGGGATGGCGGGGCGGCCGTGCACCCGCTCGACCCAGCGCGCGGGGTCGGTGAGCTCCTCGATGCGGGGCAGGTTCTCCGGCCCCTCCCACACCCGGTTGAAGCCCTCCATGCCGACGAGGTCGACGACCCCGCCGACGAACACGCGACCCTCGGCGTACTGCCGCATCTTCTGCTCGAGGCCGAGCAGCCGGCGCAGCACGCGGTCGATCGGGCCGCGGCCCTTGCGGCGCTGGGCGAACCGCTTGCGCAGCGTCCGGACCGACGGGACGACGTCCGGACCGACGCCGTCCATCACGAACTCGGCGTGCCCCTCCACCAGGCTCATCACGGCGGTGACCCGGTCCAGGACGGCGCGCTGTGCGGGGTCCTGCACGAGCGCCATCAACCCGGCGTCGTCCCCGCCCTCGCCGCGGGCGGCGTCGAGGACGCTGCGCAGCACGTCGCGGACCCGGTCGCGGAGCACGTCGGGGTCCAGGTCGGTGGCCTCGATGAACTCGGCCATCTGCGCCTCGAGGTGGTCCTTGAGCCACGGGACGGCGGTGAACTGCAGCTGGTGGGTCACCTCGTGCAGGCACACCCACAGCCGGAAGTCACCGGGGTCGACGCCCAGCCGCCGCTCGGCGTCGACGATGTTCGGGGCGACCAGCAGCAGCCGGCCACCGGTGCCGAAGACCTCGTACTGGCCGAGCACGCGGGAGGAGAGGAAGGCGAGCACGCCGCCGGCCTGCACCCCGGTGGCGCGGGAGCCGATGGCGGTGGCCAGCGGGCCGGGCCGGGACTCCTGCCGGGCGGCGAGCGCGTCGACCAGCGGGTCGAGCAGCGCGGACATCCCCTGGGTGTTGGCGTCCACCCAGCCGGGCCGGTCGACCACGGCGACCTCGGGTACCGGACCGTCGGGGACGGGGCGGAGACCGGTGAGGCCCTCGACGTGCGCGACGGCGGTGGCGGCGGCCTCGTGCAGCTCACGGACGACCGCGGCGGCCTCTTCCCGCGTCGTCTGCGGGCCGGGGCCGACCAGGCGGCGGGCGGTGCGTCCGGCGAGGTCCCAGTCCACCATCCGTGCGGGGCTGCTCATCGGCCTCACGTTACGCGGAGGAAGGCTCCCCTGCGCCCCACTCGGCCCCGTCCAGAGGCTCGCCGTGCGGCTCCGTCCCGGGTCCCGCCCCGAGCTCGCGAGGGGTGAGGACGATGGGGTCCTTCCACCTGCAGAGGGCCGTTCCAGGATGTCGCCAGGCTAGCGGCAGCCGCAGGCGGCCAGCGCCGAGGCGACGTCGTCCAGCGCGGCCTCGGCGGCCAGCCCGTTGGCCGGGGCGCCGTCGGCGAGGACGGCGAAGACCAGCAGCCGGCCCTCCGCGGTGACCACCGTGCCGGCCAGGCCGTGCACGCCCAGCAGCGTGCCGGTCTTCGCGCGCACCGAGCCCGGCGCGGTCGCCGGGTCGTCGTCGCCGCGCTCGGCGAGGGTGCCGTCGTAGCCGGCGACGGGCAACCCGGAGAGGACGGCGGAGGCGTCGGCCAGCGTGCCGTCGGCGGCACCGGTGAGCAGGTCGGCGAGCAGCGCGACCGGGACCCGGTCGGTGGTGGACAGGCCGCTGCCGTCGGCCAGCGAGAGGCCCGTGACGTCGAGGCCGATGCCGGACACGGCGTCGGTGACCGCCTCGGCGGCCCCGTCGAAGGTGGCCGGCTGGCCGCCGGCGAGGGCGACGTGGCGGGCCAGCGACTCGGTCAGCAGGTTGTCCGACTGGGACAGCGCCTGCTCGACCAGCCGGGCCACCGGCGCCGACCGCACGGTGCCGAGGGTCTGCGCGCCCTGCGCGGCGTCGCCCAGGACGACGGTCGCGTCGGGCGCGCCCAGCGCGACGGCCAGCGCCGTGCCGGCATCGGTGCCCGGGGCGGCGCTGCGCTGCAGCTCGCTGGGCTCCACCCGGGCGCCGTCGACGGCGGTCGCGGTGACCGGGGCGGCGTAGGTGGACGGCGCGTCGCCGGGACCCCAGCCGCTGGCGGTGAGCGGGCCCTCGAACAGCGAGTTGTCGACGACGACGCGGGTGACCTGGGTGCCCGCGGGCAGGCTGTTGCGGACCTGGGCGGCGAGGTCGGCGACGGTGGGCGCCCCGGGGTAGGTCAGCGAGGGGACCGTCCGCGACAGCGTCGGGTCGCCGCCGCCGACGAGCACCACCTCGCCGGGCGTGGAGCCCGCGACCACGGTGGTCTCCAGGGTGGCGTCGGGGCCGAGGGTGGTCAGCGCCGCCACGGCCGTGAGCAGCTTGGCGGTCGAGGCCGGCGTGGACGGGGCGTCCCCGTTCTGGTCGAACAGCACCTCTCCCGAGGCGACGTCGACGACCTGCGCCTCGACGCCGGCGCCCAGGGCGGGCGAGGCCAGCAGCGGCGCGAGCTCGCCGGCGAGCACCGTGGCGTCCGGGGCGGGTGCCTGCGACGACAGGGCCGCGAGCACCGGGGCGGCCGGCTCCACGTCGGGCAGCCGGGCCTCGGCGGCGGCGACCTCGGTGGCGGCGCCGTCCCCCCGCGGGGCGAGCACGACCCAGACGCCGGCGGCCACGGCGAGGACCAGCACGAGGGCCCCCAGCAGGAGGCGGCGACGGAGCCGGGAGTACTTCGGCGTGACGGTCGCCGACCCGCTGGACGCGATGGTGCCCACCCCCCGAGACCGACCTCCGGCGGTCCTCCGGGGTCCGATCCGCCACACTACGTCCCGTGCAGTTCGACGTGACGATCGAAATCCCGAAGGGCCAGCGGAACAAGTACGAGCTGGACCACACCACCGGACGCATCCGCCTGGACCGGATGCTCTTCACCTCCACCCGCTACCCGGCCGACTACGGGTACATCGAGAACACCCTCGGCCAGGACGACGACCCGCTCGACGCCCTGGTCCTCCTGGAGGAGCCGACCTTCCCCGGCTGCCTCATCACCTGCCGCGCCATCGGCATGTTCCGGATGACCGACGAGAAGGGCGGTGACGACAAGGTCCTGTGCGTGCCGGCCACCGACCCGCGGATGGCCCACCTGACCGACATCGGCGACGTCTCGGAGTTCGACCGGCTGGAGATCCAGCACTTCTTCGAGACCTACAAGGACCTCGAGCCGGGCAAGTCGGTCGAGGGCGCCGAGTGGACCGGCCGCGAGGAGGCCGAGGCGGAGATCAACGCCTCGCTCCGGCGGGCCGAGGAGGCCGAGCCGCACCACTGACCCGGTCCCTGGCCCCTCACCGAGCGGCCGCCGAGCGCACGACGGACGCCGACGGCGGCGCACCTCCCCGGGTGCGCCGCCGTCGGCGTGTCCGGGCTCGCCCGACCGGCCGCCCTGCAACCTCCCGCAACGGTTGTGGGCCGCCTCCGGCGTTGGTTGCGTCCACCTCCTCCGGGCCGCAGCCGGGCCGGACCGAGGAGGGAGTCAGCCATGACAGCGGAGGAGCACCCACGGTCGGCGGGCCGGACGGCGGTCGAGTGGTGAGCGCCGCGCTCGTCACCGGTGCCGGGCGCGGCATCGGCCGCGCCATCGCGCTCCGCCTGGCCCGCGACGGCCATGCGGTGGCGGTGAACGACGTCGACGGCGGAGGCGCCGAGGCGGTGGCCGAGGAGATCGGTGCGGCCGGCGGGCGGTCGGTCGCGGTGCCCGCGGACGTGACCGACCGGGACGCGGTGTTCGGGATGGTGGACCGGGCGGCCGAGGCCCTGGGCAGTGTCGACGTGATGGTGGCCAACGCCGGGGTGGCGCAGGTCAAGACGCTGCTGGAGGTCACCCCGGAGGACCTGCGCCGGGTGTTCGACGTCAACGTGTTCGGGGTCCTCTACTGCATCCAGGCCGCCGCCGAGCGGATGATCGCGCAGGGCGGCGGTGGGAAGATCATCAGCGCGTCGTCCATCGCGGGGCACTCCGGCTTCGACCGCCTGGGCCACTACAGCGCCACCAAGTTCGCCGTGCGGGGGCTCACCCAGGCCGCCGCGAAGGAGCTCGCCCCGCACGGGATCACCGTGAACGCCTACTGCCCCGGGATCGTCGACACCGCCATGTGGGAGCTGATCGACGAGCGGCTCGGCGAGGCGCTCGACCTGGGGAAGGGCGAGGCCATGGCCAAGTACTCCGAGCTCATCGCCCTGGGCCGGGTGCAGACACCGGAGGACGTCGCCGGGTTCGTCTCCTACCTCGCCGGGCCGGACGCGGACTACATGACCGGGCAGTCGGTGATGATCGACGGCGGGATCGTCATGGTCTGACCGGCCGGGAACGCGACAGCGGCCCCGTCCGGGTGGACGGGGCCGCTGTGGTGGAGCCGCCTGTCGGAATCGAACCGACGACCTTCTCATTACGAGTGAGATGCTCTACCGACTGAGCTAAGGCGGCGGACGTGCGCAGCCAGCTTACGGGACGGCTGCGTCGGCCCCGTCCAGGGGCCCGCCCCGAGCCTGCGAGGGGTGGGGAGGACGGGGTCCTCTTTCACGACGGGAGTCGCAGCGCCACGGTCAGCGCCTCGACGGCGACCTGCGGCTTCACGTTCTGCTCCAGCGCCGTCCGGCAGTCCAGGACGGCGTCGATGCGGCGCACCGCACCCTCCGGGCCGATCCGCCGGGCCAGCTCCTCGGCGTCGGCGCGGCGGTCGGGATGGGCCAGGTGCGGCGCGTCGCCCCCGGTCGTGGCCAGCACCAGCGCGTCGCGGTACAGCGCGGCGAGGTCGACCAGTGCCCGGTCCAGCGAGTCGCGGCCCAGCCGGGTGGCCCGCGACTTCTGCCGCTTCTCCAGCTCCTTGAGCTGCCCGGCCCCGCGGCTGGCGGCGGCCACGCCGGGACCGCGGGCGCCGAACCCGAGGCTCTGCTTGACCGCCTCGGTCTCGGCACCGTCGAGCTCGGCCGTCGCCAGGTCGGACTCCTCCTTGGCGGCGCTGACCAGGTCGTCGGCGGCGTTGAGGCAGGCGGCGAGCGAGACCAGCGACAGCGGCACGTCGAGGACCGCCTTGCGGGCCAGCCGGGCGCTCTCGTCACGGGCCAGGTGCCGCGCGCGCCCGACGTGCCCGCCGGCCGCCGCGGCCGACCAGGCGGCCAGCGCCGGGTCGACGCCGTCCCTGCGGACCAGGACGTCGGCGACCGCGTCGACCGGCGGGGTCCGCAGGCCGACCACCCGGCACCGGGAGCGGATGGTCACCGGCACGTCCTCGGGGTGCAGGCTCGGCGCGCAGAGCAGGAAGACCGTCCGCGTCGGCGGCTCCTCGAGCATCTTCAGCACCGTGTTGGAGGCCTGCTCGGTCATCCGGTCGGCGTCCTCGACGAGCACCACCTGCCAGCGCCCCTGCGACGGCGCCCGCCCGGCGATGCGGACCAGCTCGCGCACCTCGGCCACGCCGATGGACAGCCCCTCCGGGACGACGGTCTGCACGTCGGCGTGGGTGCCGGCGAGCACCGTGCGGCAGGCGTGGCAGGTGCCGTCGCCGCCGTCCGGGCACTGCAGCGCGGCGGCGAAGGCGCGGGCGGCGACCGACCGCCCCGACCCCGGGGGGCCGGTGAACAGCCAGGCGTGGGTCATCGCGGTCGGGTCGGCCACCGCGGCCTGCAGCTCGGCGACGACCGCGGGCTGGCCGATGACCTGCTCCCAGACCCCGGTCACGCGTGCACCTCCAGCAGCGCGCCGACCCGCTGGCGGACGTCGGCGGCGAGCTCCTCGACACCGCGCGTGGCGTCGAGGACCAGGTAGCGCCCCGGCTCGGCCGCGGCGAGGGCGCGGAAGGTGTCGCGGACCCGGTGGTGGAACTCCAGCGACTCCGACTCGAGCCGGTCGGCGACCGCCCGGCCGCGGGCGCGGGCGAGCCCGGTCTCCGGCGGCAGGTCGAGCAGCACGGTGAGGTCCGGGCGCAGCCCCTGGGTGGCCCAGCGGGAGATCGTCGCGACGTCGTCCAGGCCGATGGTGCGCCCGGCGCCCTGGTAGGCCAGCGAGCTGTCGACGTACCGGTCGGTGACGACCACCTCGCCGGCCGCCAGCGCGGGGCGCAGGACGGCGTGCGCGTGCTGGGCGCGGTCGGCGGCGTACAGCAGCGCCTCGGCGCGCGGGGACAGGCCGGTGTGCGCGCGGTCGAGCACGATCGCCCGGACGGCGGCGCCGGCGGGGGTGCCGCCGGGCTCGAAGGTGGCCCGCGCCGTCCGCCCCTGCGCGGTCAGCCAGTCGCAGAGCAGCCGGACCTGGGTGGACTTGCCCGCGCCCTCGCCGCCCTCGAACGCGATGAACAGCCCGCCGGGTCGGCCGGCGGCCTCGACGCGGAGGGTGGGCGGACCGTCGTCGGACACGGGGCTCCCGGGTTGGTGGATGGCTGGCGGCACGGCGGCAGTCACGGTACCGGCCGGGACCGACGGTCCCCGGCTCCCGGCCCTAGGGTCGGGACGTGACGAGCACCGCCGCCTGGGACCCCGCCGGCTACCTGCGTTTCGGCGACGAGCGGGCGCGACCGTTCACCGACCTGCTGGCCCGCGTCGCCGCCCGGGAGCCGCGGACCGTCGTCGACCTGGGCTGCGGCGAGGGTGCGCTGACCGCGTCGTTGGCGCAGCGGTGGCCGGGCGCGCGGGTCACCGGCGTCGACTCCTCACCGGAGATGCTGGCCGCGGCCGCCGCGCACGCCGTCCCCGGCCGGGTGACCTTCACCCACGGCGACGCGCAGGGGTGGCAGCCCGACGAGCCGGTCGACGTCCTGGTCACCAACGCCGTCCTGCACTGGGTGCCCGGGCACGCCGACCTGCTGCGCCGGTGGGCCGGGCAGCTGGCGCCCGGCGGCTGGCTGGCGCTGCAGGTGCCCGGCAACTGGCGGGCGCCGACCCACGCGCTGCTGGCCGGTCTCTGCCGCTCCCCGCGCTGGGCCGGGCTCGTGGGCGACGCGGCACCGGCGGAGGACGCGGTGCTCGACCCGGCCGGCTACCTGGAGGTGCTCAGCGGCGCGGGGCTGACCACCGATGCGTGGGAGACGACCTACCTGCACGTGCTGCGTGGGGACGACCCGGTGCTCGGCTGGGTGCGCTCGACCGAGCTGCGCCCGGTGCTCGCCCGGCTCGGCGAGGACGACGCCGCCGAGTTGACCGCGGAGTACGCCGCGGCGCTGCGCGCCGCGTACCCGCGCCGTCCGGACGGGACGACGCTGCTGCCCTTCCGGCGGGTCTTCGCCGTCGGGCACGCCGGGTGAGCCGTCAGACGACGACGTTCGGGAGGCAGGAGCGGACGCCGCCGTCGGCGCCCCGCTCGAAGGCGGCGGTGCGCTCCTGGGCGGTGCCGTGCGTCTCGGTCTGCTGCTGGCCGTTCTCGTCGATGTAGACCGTGCCCCACGCGTTCTCGCTGGCGACGGCGGTCAGCGCGGCGGTGAACTCCTGCGGGTCGCCTTCCTCCAGGCGCAGCAGCCCGTCGTCGACGGCGCCCTGCAGCGTGGCCCCGGCCAGGCAGTCGGCCTGCAGCTCGTAGGCCTCGTCCACCAGCGCGGGGTCGAGGTGGGACACCATCGAGTGCGCCCACTCGTGCGCCACGACCAGGTACACGAAGCCGTCGCCCAGCTCCTGCGAGAGCAGCATCAGGTCGACCTCGAAGGCGAGGAAGTCCCCGATCGGGCAGTGGTAGGCGTTGCCCTCGGGGAGCAGCAGGTCGCCGCAGTACACCTGCTCGGCCGGGGCGTCGTAGAGGCCGGGGGCACGGGCGGCCGGGGCGAGCCCCGGCGCGGTGTAGCTGCCGGCGAAGTAGTCGTCCCAGTGGGCGCGCCACCAGTCGTCCACGGCGTCCAGCGCCATGGCGTAGTCGGTGTCGAGGTCGTCGGTGGCGGCGGCGCCGGTCCCGGTGACCGGGCTCGGCTCCGATGCGTAACTCGCCGGCTCCGGGCTGTCGGCCGCGGCCGGGGTGGCCGTGCCGAGCAGCACGGCGGTCACGAGTGCGGTCATCAGTCGGCCGGCGCGCGTCGCCATGGTGTGGATCCCTCCGTCGCGGACGTCGCGGAGGCTAGGGGTGGGCCGGGTGGGTGCCGCAAGGTGCGCCGGGACCCCGTCGGCCCGCCGTGGCTCGCCGTGGGTGCGTTCGTGACCCGCGGTGGCCGCAACCGGCCGGTGCGTCGTCACCGGACCGCTGCCCCCGCCGGGATCAGGCGGGCGTCAGCCGGTAGGCATCGGTCCGGTAGGGCAGGTCGACGAGGTCGCGGCCGCGGGTGCCGGGATGGGTGTCGAGCACCGCCCGCACCTCGCCCAAGAACTGCGCCCGCCGGGCGTCGTCCATCGTGGCGACGTAGCTGCGGGTGGCGATGCCGGCGACCACCTGCTCCGGGCCGAGCCGCTGCACGGTGCCGGAGCGGTGGTGCTCGACCCGCGCGCCGAGCGCACGGGCGAAGGCGTCGACGACGCCCTGGTCGGCTTCGTGGCCGCGCGCCTCGGCGGCCAGCGCCCGGCCGAGCGCGGCCACCCACGGGACCTCCTCGTCGCGGGTGTTCCACACCAGGCCGACCACGCCGCCGGGACGCAGCACCCGCCGCAGCTGCAGTGCCGTGGGCTCCGGGTCGAACCAGTGCGCGGCCTGCCCGGCGACCACGGCGTCGACGCTGCCGTCGGACAGCGGCACCGCCTCCGCGTCGCCGACGTGCGTGGCCACCTGCGGGTACCTCGCACGCAGCTCGGCCAGCATCGGCTCGGCCGGGTCGACGGCCACCACCTCGTGCCCGGCGGCGAGCAGGACACCGGTGAGCAGGCCGGTGCCGGCGCCCAGGTCAAGCACGCGCCGCGGGCGCTCCCCCACCAGGAAGGTCACCGCGTCGGTCGGGTAGTCCGGCCGGTGGGCGGCGTAGCCGGCGGCGACGGAGCCGAAGGAGGTCCGCCGCTGCCGCCAGGCCTCGGCGTCGGGTCCGCCGTCCGGCACGGGGACGGTCAGCTCGCGGGGACGGCGTCGCTGTCCGCCGTCGCCTTCTTCGCCGCCTTCTTGGCGGTCGTCTTCCTGGCGGCCGTGGTCCTCGCCGTCGTCTGCTTGGCGGCGGCCTTCTTCTTGGTGGCCTTCTTCCGGGTGCTCGGGTTGGCGCGCCGGTCGGCCAGCAGCTCGGCGGCGCGCGCGAGGGTGATGCTCTCGACGTCGTCGCCCTTGCGCAGGCTGGCGTTGGTCTCGCCGTCGGTCACGTACGGCCCGAACCGGCCCTCGCGGACGGTGATCGCGCCCTGGGTGACCGGGTCGGCGCCCAGCTCCTTCAGCGGCGCCGCGGCGGCCCGGCGCCCCCGCTGCTTGGGCTGGGCGAAGATCGCCAGCGCCTCGTCGAGGGTGACGGTGAACAGCCGGTCCTCGGACTCCAGCGAGCGCGAGTCGGTGCCCTTCTTCAGGTATGGCCCGTAGCGGCCGTTGAGCGCCTGGATCTCCTCGCCGTCCGGCGCGGTGCCGACCGTGCGCGGCAGGGTCAGCAGCTTGAGGGCGTCGTCGAGGGTCACCGTCTCCGGGGACATCGAGGACAGCAGGCTCGCCGTCCGCGGGCCCTCCTTGCTGCCCTCGGGCACGACGGTGGTGACGTAGGGGCCGTACCGGCCGGCCTTGACCACGACCGGCAGTCCGGACTCCGGGTCGGTGCCGAGCTCGCGGTCGCCGGACGGCGCGGCGAGCAGCTCCTCGACCTTCTCCTGGGTCAGCTCGTCGGGGGCGAGCTCCTCCGGGAGGCTGACCCGGGGACCGTCCTCGCCGCCGACCTGCAGGTAGGGCCCGTAGCGCCCGACCCGGACGACGACCGGCTCACCGTTCGGCCCGGTGGCCCGCAGCGGGATCGAGTTCACCCCGCGGGCGTCGATCTCCTCCAGCTGCTGGCCGATGACCGACTTGAGGCCGCCCGAGGCGGCGATCCCGCCGGCGTGGCGGCCCTCGCCGCCGAAGTAGAACTCCGTCAGCCAGTCCACCCGGCGCAGGTCCCCGGCGGCGATCTCGTCGAGCTCGTTCTCCAGCAAGGCGGTGAAGTCGTAGTCGACGAGCTGGGCGAAGTGCTGCTCCAGCAGGTTGACCACGGCGAAGGCCACGAAGGTGGGCACCAGCGCGGAGCCCTTCTTCCAGACGTACCCGCGGTCCTGGATCGTCTGCATGATCGACGCGTAGGTGGAGGGACGACCGATGCCCAGCTCCTCCAGGCGCGCGACCAGGCTGGGCTCGGTGTAGCGGGACGGCGGGCTCGTCGTGTGGCCCTTGGCCTCGAGCTCCCGCGTGTCGAGCGGCTGGCCGCGCTCGACCCGCGGCAGCCGGCGCTCGGCGTCGTCGCTGCCGTGGTCGTCGTCCCCAGCGGCTCCCTCGTCGCGCGACTCGACGTAGGCGCGGAGGAAGCCGGGGAAGGTGATGGTGCGGCCGCTGGCGGTGAACTCGACCGCCTCGTCGGTGCTGCTGCGCCCGGCCAGCCGGATGCTCACGCTCTGGCCCACGGCGTCGGCCATCTGCGAGGCGATCGTGCGCTGCCAGATCAGCTCGTAGAGCCGGAACTCGTCGCGGGCCAGCTGGCCGGCGAGCTGACCGGGGGTGCGGAAGCTGTCCCCGGCGGGCCGGATCGCCTCGTGCGCCTCCTGCGCGCCCTTGGCCTTCTTCGCGTAGCGGCGGGCCTCGGCCGGGACGTAGGCGTCGCCGTAGAGCTGGCGCGCCTGGGTGCGGGCGGCGTTGATCGCCTCGTTGGAGAGGTTCGTCGAGTCGGTCCGCATGTAGGTGATGTGGCCGTTCTCGTACAGCCGCTGCGCCACCCGCATGACCTGCGCGGAGGACCAGCCGAGCTTGCGGCCGGCCTCCATCTGCAGCGTCGAGGTGGTGAACGGCGCGTACGGACGCCGTCGGTAGGGCTTCTCGTCGACCCGGCTGACGGTGACCTGCCGGCCCTCGAGCCGGGCGGCCAGACCCCGGGCACCGGCCTCGTCGAGGTGCACGACCTCGCCGGTGACCCGGCCGGTGGCGGGGTCGAAGTCGCGACCGGTCGCCACCCGGCTGTCGTCGACGCTGACCAGGCGGGCACGCAGGGAGGTCGGCTCGCCCTCGTCGGCGCCGCTGCGCTGGCCGGTGACGGCGAAGGTGCCCTCCAGCGACCAGTAGGCGGCCGAGCGGAAGGCCATCCGCTCCCGCTCGCGCTCGACCACGATCCGGGTGGCCACCGACTGCACGCGGCCGGCGGAGAGCTTGGGGAGCACCTTCTTCCACAGCACGGGGCTGACCTCGTAGCCGTAGAGCCGGTCGAGGATGCGGCGGGTCTCCTGCGCGTCGACCAGCGCGGTGTCCAGCTCCCGCGGGTTGGCCACGGCACGGGCGATCGCCTCGGGGGTGATCTCGTGGAAGACCATGCGGCGCACCGGTACACGCGGCTTGAGCGTGTCGACCAGGTGCCAGGCGATGGCCTCGCCCTCGCGG
>DATIMX010000378.1:0-8196 GCA_035474935.1 Geodermatophilus sp.
GGCCACCCGGTGGCTGCTGGACGCCGAGGCCGCTGCGGAGCTCGACGGGCGGAGCTGAGGCGGGGTCCGGCGACCCTGGCGGGGAGGCCGGGCGGCGCGCAGACTGCGGCCTGCGACCGGCAGCCACCCGGTCGCAGGCCCTCCTCGTGGAGCCCGCGATGACGCTCTCCGCCCCCGCCGTCCGCCGCACGCCTCGTCCGGTGCGGGAGGTCGTCCCCGTGGCACCGCCGGGGCACCGGGGGTGCTACTGGAACTGGGAACGGGCGGCCTGGGTTGCCCGGACGACCGTGCCGCAGCCGCGACCGCCCCGCGAGTAGAGGGGGACCTCAGGGGGTGGCCCCGTCCCGGGTCCCGCAGGCCCCTGCAGGGTCCCGCTGCGAGCCTGCGAGTGGCGGGGGCAGGGGGTCCTTCTTCGCAGGGTGGGAGGACGGGGTCCTCTGTCAGGCGCCGCGGCGGGCCCGCAGCTTGGCCAGCGCCTCCTCGAGGAGGGCGTCACCGTCGGCGTCGCTGCGCCGCTCGCGGACGTAGGCCAGGTGGGTCTTGTAGGGCTCGGTGCGCGGCGCGGGGGGCGGCGCCGCCTGGTCCTGGCCGGCCGGCAGGCCGCAGCGGGGGCAGTCCCACAGCTCGGGCACCTCGGCGTCGGAGGCGAAGGACACCTGCGTCTCGTGGCCCTGGGCGCACCAGAACGGCACGCGCCGGCGGGGCGCTGCCTCGCCGCGCTCCGCCTCGCCCATCGGGCCCGCACCCACCCGCGTCCCCCGGATCGCGTTACCACCAGCCACCAGTGCCCCCTGCGCGTATCGGCGATCTGCGGCGACGAGTGGCCGCCGGGGCAGTCTAGGCGCTGGATCTTGCCGCGGAGAGGACTTTGGTCCCGGTGACCTCGGCGTTCGCCGGACCACCGCCGGCCTGATCCAGGGGCTCGCCGCGGCCCCGTCCCGACCCCGGCAAGGCCCCGCCGCGAGCCGGGTGACCACTGGAACGGCCACCCTTCAGGGGCCCGCGCCGAGCCGGCGAGGCACGAGGCGAAGGGTGGTCCTCTTTCAGACCTTGAGCAGGATGCCCAGGCCGATGATGCAGACCGCCCAGATCAGGCCGATGAAGACCGTCAGCCGGTTGAGGTTCTTCTCCACCACCGAGGAGCCGGACAGCTGCGAGGAGACCGCACCGCCGAACATCGAGGACAGGCCCCCGCCCTTGCCGCGGTGCAGCAGGATCAGCACCACGAGGAGCACGCTGGTGAGCACCAGCAGCACGTTGAGGACCAGCTCGACCATGCCCCGAGGGTAACCGACCGGCCGCGGTCGGCCGTCCAGCCGACCGTGTCCCCGGCCACCCCGCCCTCCCCCGAGCGGTCAGCGGCTGTGCACACGGTCCGCTTCCGCGCCCGGGTCCGCTCCTCGCTCGCCGGCGCTCGCTGCGATGCTCCCCGGGCTGTCAGCGGACGCCGGCGGTCGCCAGGTCGTAGCTCGTGTACGGGCCCATCACCACGCCGTTGCGCAGCCGCTGGCCGGCCAGCAGCTGCACCCGCGACTCGGCGAGCGGCACGTACGCGCCGGTGGCGGTGGCGGCGGTCGCCACCTCCCGCCAGGCGGCGCGGGCGGCCTCCGGGTCGCCGGCCGCCGCGCGCGCGGCGTCGATGAGGCCGTCGATCTCGGGGTCGGCGAGCCGGGCGAAGTTGGTGTTGCCGACGGTGCTCACCGACCGGCCGTCGACCAGCGGCACGAGGAACGAGCCGGGGGTCGGGAAGTCGGCGGTCCAGGTGGCCAGCACGATGCCGATGCCGTTGTCGCGGACCCGGTCGGGGTTGCCCACCTCGGTGGCGTAGAAGCTGGGCGCGTCCAGCGGGCGGACCTCGGCCCGGATGCCGACGCCCGACAGCTGCTCGGCGACCTCCTCGGCGACGGCCACACCGGTCGGGGCGTCCGGGACGGCGAGCACGGTGTCGAAGCCCTCCGGCTGCCCGCAGGTGGCCAGGGCCTCCTCGGCCGCGGCCGGGTCGGGCGTCGGGTCGGGCTCCTCCGGCCCGCCCTCCACACCGCGTGGCCACAGCTGCGAGGTGCGCGTCGCCTCCGTCGGCCCGCCGAGCACCTCCTGCACGGCGGCGCGGTCCACCACGGCGGCGACCGCGGCCCGGCAGGCCGGGTCGTCGAACGGCGCGACGTCGGTCGGCAGCGCGAGCAGCCGGACGACGTTGTTCGTCACCTCGTCGATGCGGTCGACCAGCGGGACGTCGCCGTTGGTGTCCTCGCCCAGCCGGGCCGTCGTCGGGGCCTGGATGCCGGCGCCGGAGATGTCGACGTCGGCCGAGCCAGCCAGCAGCGCCTGGTCGCGCTCCACGCCGCTCAGCCCGGTGCGCACGACGACCCGGTCGGGCAGCGCGGTGCGGACCTCGTCGGTCGCCGGGTCCCATTGCGGGTTGCGCTCGAGCACGATGCCGGTGACGTCGTCCCGCGTGGCGACCAGGTACGGGCCCGAGGACACCGGGTCGCGGCCGTAGTCGGCGCCGGTGTCGCTGTCGGCCGGCACCGGGCTGCTGGAGGGCAGCGCCATGACGAACGGGAAGTCCGGCTGCGGCGCGCGCAGCCGGAAGGTGATCGTGCGGTCGTCGGGGGTCTCGACCGAGGCCAGACCCAGCCGGCCGGGGGTCTCGTCCTGGTACGGCCCGGCGTAGGGGTTGTCCGGGTCGTCGAGCAGCTCGACCACGCGGGTGGGGCCGCCGACGACGACGTCCGAGGCGAACGAGCGCTCGATGCCGTACTTGACGTCGCGCGAAGTGATCGGCGCGCCGGTCTCGAAGCGGAGACCCTCGCGGAGCGTGAACGTCCAGGTGGTGCCGCCGTCCGGCGTGGTGCCGAGGTCCGTGGCGAGGTCGGGCACCAGCTCGCCGGTGCGGCCGGGCTCGGAGGAGTAGCTGACCAGCGTGCGGGTGTAGAGCCGCATGAGGTTCCACACGCCGGGGAGGTAGGAGCGCTGCGGGTCGAGGTTGTCGACCTCGCCGGTCACCACCCGCAGCGTGCCGCCGGCGGCCTCGGACGGCGCCCGGACGCCGGTGACGCCGGTGTCCGGGCCGCCGCCGAAGACGGGGAGCGTGGAGCCGTCCTCACCGGCGTTGGCGCAGCTGACCGCCACTCCGACCACCAGCAGGACGACGGCGGCGATGCCGGCCACCCGGCCGCGGGTGCCCCGCGCCCAGGCGGGGCCCCGCTCCAGCGTGCTGTCCACCCCACCCGCTCCCCGCCCGTCCGGCGGCGGCGGTCAGCTGCCGTCGGCGGCTGTCCGACAGATCTGCGCGAACTCGTCGGCGTCCAGGCTGGCGCCACCGACGAGTGCACCGTCGACATCCGGCCCGGCCAGGATCCCGGCCGTGTTCGAGGCCTTCACCGACCCGCCGTAGAGGATACGGACGATCCCGGCGGTCTCGGCGCCGAAACGCTCGGCGAGCCGTGGCCGCAGGGCACCGCACACCTCCTGAGCGTCCTCGGGCGTGGCGACCTCGCCGGTGCCGATCGCCCACACCGGCTCGTACGCGATCACGATGCCGGTGCCCTCTCCCGGGCTCGTGACCTGCTCGGCGGTCAACCCCTCGAGCGCGGCCTCGAGCTGGGCGGTGCAGTGCGGGACGTGCTCGCCGGCCCGGCGCACCTCCAGCCCCTCCCCCACGCAGAGGATCGGCACCAGCCCGTGCCGCAGGGCCGCCTGCACCTTGCCGGCCACCACGGCGTCGTCCTCACCGTGCAGCATGCGCCGCTCGGAGTGCCCGACGACGACGTAGCGGCAGGCCAGCGCGGCGAGCATCGCGCCGCTGACCTCGCCGGTGTAGGCGCCGGAGTCCTGCACCGAGAGGTCCTGCGCGCCGTAGCCGATCCCGAGCTTGTCGCCGGTCACCAGCGTCTGCACGCTGCGCAGCGCGGTGAACGGCGGCAGGACGACGACCTCGGCGGCCTCCAGTTCGGGCTCCTTGAGGCTGAAGGCCAGCTTCTGCACGAGCCCGATCGCCTCGAGGTGGGTGAGGTGCATCTTCCAGTTGCCGGCGATGAGCGGCCGGCGTCCCTCACGGCGTGCGGGAGTGCCCCTGCGTGCCACGTCCGTCCTCCTCGCTCAGTCGGCCAGCACCGCGAGGCCGGGCAGCTCCCGGCCCTCGAGGTACTCCAGCGACGCGCCGCCGCCGGTGCTGATGTGGCCGTAGGCGGCCTCGTCGAGGCCGAGCTGGCGCACCGCGGCGGCGGAGTCGCCGCCGCCGACGACCGACAGGCCGTCGACCGCGGCCACCGCCTCGGCCACCCCGCGCGTGCCGGCCTGGAACGGTGCCAGCTCGAAGACGCCCATCGGACCGTTCCAGAAGACCGTCCGGGCACCGCCCAGCTCGCGACCGAAGGCCTCCACCGTGCGCGGGCCGACGTCCAGGCCCAGCTGGTCGTCCGGGATCTGGTCGACGGGGACGGTGGTCGTCTCCACCTCGGCGCTGAACTCCGGCGCGCAGACGACGTCGAGCGGCAGCACGATCCGCTCCCCCGCCTCGGCCAGCAGCCGGTTGCAGGTCTCGACCTGGTCGGCCTCCAGCAGCGACTTCCCGACGCCGTGCCCCTGGGCGGCCAGGAAGGTGAAGCACATCCCCCCGCCGACCAGCAGCCGGTCGACCTTGGGCAGCAGCGCCTCGATGACGGCGAGCTTGTCGCTGACCTTCGAGCCGCCGAGCACCACGACGTAGGGCCGCTCGGGGTCCTGCGTCAGCCGGGTCAGCACGTCGAGCTCGGTGGCCACCAGCCGCCCGGCGACGTGCGGCAGCCGCAGCGCCACGTCGTACACCGAGGCGTGCTTGCGGTGCACCGCACCGAAGGCGTCGTCGACGAAGACGTCGGCGAGGGCGGCGAACCGGTCGGCCAGGCCGCCCCGCTCGGCGTCGTCCTTGGACGTCTCGGCGGCCTCGAAGCGCACGTTCTCCAGCAGCAGGACGTCGCCGTCGCCGAGCGCCTCGGCCCGGGTCCGGGCGTCGTCCCCGGCGACGTCGGCCGCCAGCGGGACGTCGGCGCCGAGCAGCTCCCCGAGCCGCGCGGCGACCGGCGCCAGCGAGTACTGCGGGTCCGGCGCGCCCTTGGGCCGGCCCAGGTGGGCGGCGACCACGATGCGGGCACCGGCGTCGCGCAGCGCCTGCAGCGTCGGCAGGCTGGCGCGGATCCGGCCGTCGTCGGTGATGGCCCGGGTGGTCTTGTCCAGGGGGACGTTCAGGTCGGCGCGCAGGAACACGCGCCGACCCGAGACGCCCTCGGCGAGCAGGTCGTCGAGGGTCCGCATCGTTACAGCGATCGCCCGACGAGCTCGACGGAGTCGACGAGGCGGTTCGAGTAGCCCCACTCGTTGTCGTACCAGCCCAGCACCTTGGCCATCGGGCCGAACACCTTGGTGAGCTTGGCGTCGTAGATGCACGACGACGGGTCGGTGACGATGTCGGAGGAGACGATCGGCGCGTCGGTGTAGGTGAGGTACTTGCCCAGCGGGCCGGCTGCGGCCTCGCGGTAGGCGGCGTCGATGTCCTCGGCGGAGGCCTCGCGGGACAGCTGGACGGTGAGGTCGGTCGCCGAGCCGGTGGGCACGGGCACGCGGATGGCGTAACCGTCGAGCTTGCCCTTCAGCTCGGGCAGCACCAGTCCGATCGCCTTCGCGGCGCCGGTCGAGGTCGGCACCATGTTGAGCGCGGCGGCGCGGGCGCGGCGCAGGTCCTTGTGCGGGCCGTCCTGCAGGTTCTGGTCGGCGGTGTAGGCGTGGATGGTGGTCATCAGGCCGCGCTCGATGCCGAACGCGTCGTTGAGCACCTTGGCCAGGGGGGCCAGGCAGTTGGTGGTGCAGGACGCGTTGCTGATGATCGTCTGCGAACCGTCGTACAGGTCGTCGTTGACGCCCATGACGATCGTCAGGTCGTCGCCGGTGGCCGGCGCGGAGATGACGACCTTCTTGGCCCCGCCGGCGTCGACGTGCTTGCGCGCGTCGTCGGCCTTGGTGAAGAAGCCGGTGGACTCGACGACGACGTCGACGCCCAGGTCACCCCAGGGGAGGTTCCCCGGGTCGCGCTCGGCCAGCACCTTGAGGGTGGCGCCACCGACCTTGATCCCGTCGCCGACGGCGGAGACCTCCTCGGGGAACGTGCCCAGGATGCTGTCGTACTTCAGCAGGTGCGCGAGCGTCTCGGGGGTGGTCAGGTCGTTGACCGCCACGATCTCGATGTCCTTGCCACTGGCGGCGGCCGCCCGGTAGAAGTTGCGCCCGATCCGGCCGAAACCGTTGATGCCCACTCGTACGGTCACAGCTGACCCTCCATGTGCTCGATGGGACTGTCGCCTCGGTCGGCCGCGCGGGCGCGCGGCCGCGATCTGCGACGACCCTATCGGCCAGGGCCCCGGCCGTCCGGTCCAGGCTCAGCGGCCGGACACCGGCTCCGCCGCGCCGGCGCCGGCAGCGGGGACGGGCACCCCGTCGGGACCGCCGGGGACCGCGGCCACGACCCGGTCCCGGCCGGTGGCCTTGGCGGTGTAGAGCGCGTGGTCGGCGGCCTCCAGCAGCGCGGCCGGGTCGCTGCCGTCCGCGGGGCAGACGGCGACGCCGATGCTCACGGTGACGCCGACGTCGTCGCCGTCGAGCAGGTGCCGGACGGCGGCGACCTGCCGGCGGACCTGCTCGGCCCGCTCGATCGCCTGCTCGCGCCCGGCGCCGGGCAGGACCAGCACGAACTCCTCGCCGCCCAGCCGCGCGGCCGTGTCGCCCGCCCGCACCGCGGCGGACAGCGTGGTGGCGACCGAGGTGAGGACGGTGTCACCGGCGGCGTGGCCGAAGCGGTCGTTGACGCTCTTGAAGTGGTCGACGTCGACCACCAGCAGCGACAGCTGTCCGGCGCGCGGCCGGCGGGCCAGGGCGGCGGCGAGCTCGCGGTCGAGGTGCCGACGGTTGTGCAGCCCGGTCAGCGGGTCGCGCACGGCCTCCTCGGCGAGCTCGGCCCGCAGCCGCTCGATGACCTCGACCTGCTCGGCCAGCTGCCGGTTGAGCTCCTCGACGGCGGCCTGCCGCTCCTGCTGCTCGCTCACGTCCCGGACGACGACGATGTGCCCCAGCGCCCGACCGCGGGGATCGGCCAGCGCGGACCCGCGGACGTCGAGCCACAGACCGGGCCGCACCTCGGCGACCTGGTGACCGCCCCGGCCCGCCGTGGCGCCGAAGGCCGTGACCGCGCGGGGACCGGCCACGTCGGCCACCGACCGGCCGACCAGCTCGCCGGTGAGCTCGGGGCGCAGCCGCCGCAGCATCCGCACGGCGGCCGGGTTGACGTCGATGACGACGCCGCCCGGGTCGACGACGAGGACGGCGTCCGGGACGGTGTCGACCACCTGCTCGCGGGCGACCGGCACCAGCCGCAGCAGGCCGCCGCGGAAGATGGCGGCGCAGTCGAGGAGCCCGGTGACCAGGAAGAACAGCGGGGTCACGTCGGTGCCCACGCCGTCGAGCTGGCCGACCACCGCGACCACGTTGCCGACCGCGGACAGCGCGGTCGCCACCAGCAGGACCGCCACCTGGCGGCGGAAGACCCCGGTGGAGCGCAGGTAGCGGCGCACCAGGCGGGTGGTGGCGAACCCGACGAGGGCGTAGGAGTAGGCGGAGTGCGCCAGGAACAGCGGCCCGAGGACGACCCTGGCCTCGGCGTCCGCCCCCGCCACGACCACGCCCGACATGACCAGGTCACGGGTGGCCGGCAGCGCGGCGATCGTGACCACGACCAGCGGCTCGATCGCGAGCAGGGCGGCCGACCGCCGGCTCAGCCGCCAGGAGGGGTCCGAGACGGTGTGGAAGAGCACCCAGGCGCCCACGACCACGAGGCCGAGCGAGGCCATCAGCACCGCGGGGTGGGCGGCGCCCACGGCGTCGGAACCCAGCGCGTGGACCGCCGCGTCGGCCGTCGACCAGGTGACGACACCGGCCATGGTGACGGCGAGCGCGGTCGCTGCGGGGGTGCGGTCCCGCCGTCGCCAGGCGAGCACTCCGGTGCAGGCGGCCACCACCGCCGCGCACGCGAACACCAGCGCCCACTGCGTCGCGCTCATCCCGGGCTCCTCGCTCCACCGGGCGCGTCCGATCACACGCCTCGTGAACCGGGCATCGACGAGGCGGACGCGCGGCTGGAGGTCCCCTCCCCCGGCCGGGTGACGCGAC
>DATIMX010000379.1:0-15116 GCA_035474935.1 Geodermatophilus sp.
CGGCGACCGAGGAGCGGACCGAGTGCGGAGTCGAACGGGGGACGCTGTGAGGGTGCTCGCGGTCAGCCCGCACCTCGACGACGCCGCCTTCTCCGTCGGCGGCACGCTCGCGGCGCTCGCCGCGGCCGGCCACGAGGTCACCGTGGTCACCTGCTTCACCGCGAGCGTGCCCGACCCGGGCGGCTTCGCGCTCGCCTGCCAGCTGGACAAGGGGCTGCCCACCGACGTCGACTACCTGGCGCTGCGCCGCGACGAGGACGCCGCGGCGATGGCCGTGTTGGGCGCCACGCCGGTCTACCTGGGCCTGCCCGAGGCGCCGCACCGCGGGTACACCAGCGCCGCCGACCTGTTCGCCGGCGTGCACGAGGACGACCAGGTGTGGCGGTCGCTCGGCGCGGCGCTGGAGGGGCACGACGCCGACCTCTGGCTGGCGCCGCAGGCCCTCGGTGGGCACGTCGACCACCTGCAGGTGCTGCGGGCGGTCGCGGGGCTGGACCGGCCGGTGCTGTGGTGGCGCGACAGCCCCTACGTGCTGCGCGACCCCGCCGCCGTCCCCGGCCCGGAGCTGCCCGGCGGGCTGGCCGAGGTGCACCTGCCCCAGGACCTCGACCGGCGCGCCGAGGCCTGCGCCTGCTACCCCACCCAGCTGGGCTTCCAGTTCGGCGGGGTCGAGCGGATGCGCACCGCGCTGGCCGCCCTGCCCGAGGTGCTGCTGGCCGGCGACCGGGCACGGGAGGTGCTCGCGACCGCCGCCGTCCCGGCCGGCTGAGCCGCCGGCGTCCGGCCGGACCCGGCGCCGTCCACACCTGCCGCGTGCTCGACCGGCCGGGAAGCCCCCGGGGACTGCCAGGCTGCCGCGCATGCAGCAGGCCTTCGGCATGACCGTCCCCGAGACGGTGCGCGAGATGTGCCGTCCGACGACGTCGGCGGTGCTCGTCTACGACGCGCAGGTGGGCATCCTGGCCCACGTCCAGGACAGGGAGCGGCTGGTCGAGCGGATCGGCACGGTCCTGCAGGCGGCCCGGGCCTCGGGTGTCCCGGTGGTCTACGTCCGCCACGTGTCGCTCCCGCCGACCCACATGGGCGTCACGGCGCTCCGCACCGCGATGGCGTGGCAGCGGGTGCGCGAGGCGGCCGCGGTGACCGCGGCCTTCCCGCCGGATGCGGCGCACACCCAGGTCGCCGGCGAGCTGGCGCCGGTGGACGGGGAACCGGTGCTCGACAAGCTCGGCATGTCGGCGTTCGTCGGCACCCCGGTCGAGCAGGTGTTGCGCGACCGGGGCGTGACCACGCTGGTCCTGGTCGGCGCCGTCCTCGAGATCGGGATCGAGCCGACCGCCCGGCACGCCGCCGACCTCGGCCTCCTGCCCGTGGTGGTCGAGGACGCCTGCGGGGTGGTCGACGGGGAGGCGGCGCAGCGCTCGCTGGCGAGCCTCGACTACAGCCTGCTCGCCCACCGCTGCAGCAGCCAGGAGGTCGTGGACGCCTTCGGTACGGCGGGCCTGCCCTCGGAGGCCGCGTCGACCTAGCCTCACCAGGTGGCCGACGACGACCTGCAGCAGCTGGTGCAGCGGCGCCTGCTGGAGCTGTCCTCGAGCGCCCAGGCGGCATCGCGGAGGGCCCAGTGGGCGATCGCGCCCGAGACCATCACGCGCATCGCGGCCGGCCGGCACTCGGGGATGGTGAGCGAGCGTCTGGCGGCGGCGCTGGCCCGCGCCCTCGACGTCCCGGAGAACCGGGTCCGCCGCGTGGTCGGCCTGCCGCTCGTCGAGGACCCCCGCGCCGACATCTGCACCGGCCCGCACCTGCGCGTCGTCCGCGACGACGGCCGGCTCGCCTGACCCGGCCCCCCGGGGCCCGTGATCGCGCAGCGGACCGGTCCCGGCCGGGCCTACGGCCGCGTCCGGAAACCGCCAGTCCCCCGGTCGCGGCGGTGCCATGCTCGTCGCGTGACACCGCCACTGGACGCCGAACGCTGCTACCGCGCGGTCGCCAGCCGGGACGCCCGGTTCGACGGCTGGTTCTTCACCGCGGTCGCCACCACCGGCATCTACTGCCGCCCGTCCTGCCCGGCCCGCACGCCGCTGCCGCACAACGTCGCCTTCTTCTCCACCGCGGCCGCCGCCCAGGGCGCCGGCTACCGGGCCTGCCGCCGCTGCCGCCCCGACGCCGTCCCCGGGTCGCCGGAGTGGGACACCCGCGCCGACGTCGTCGCCCGCGCCGTCCGGCTCATCGGCGACGGCGAGGTCGAGCGCTCCGGCGTCCCCGGCCTGGCCGCCCGGCTGGGCTACTCCGAGCGCCAGCTGCACCGGCTGCTCGTCAGCGAGCTGGGCGTCGGCCCGCTGGCGCTGGCCCGGGCGCAGCGCGCGCAGACCGCGCGACTGCTCATCGAGACCACCGACCTGCCCATGGCCGACATCGCCTTCGCCGCGGGGTTCGCCAGCATCCGGCAGTTCAACGACACCGTCCGCGAGGTCTTCGCCGCCACGCCCACCGAGCTGCGCCGCACCACGCCGGCCGGCCCGCCCGGCACCCCGGGCCGGCTGACGCTGCGGCTGGCCGCGCGCGCCCCGTACGAGGCCGCCGAGGTCCTGCTGTTCCTGGGCGTGCACGCCGTCCCCGGCCTGGAGGAGTGGGACGGGACGACGTTCTCCCGCGTGCTCGACCTGCCGCACGGGCCCGGGGTCGTACACCTCTCCCCCGCCCCGGACGGCGGCCCCGCGGTGACCGCCCGGCTGGAGCTGCCCGCGCTGCGCGACCTGGGGACGGCGGTGGCCCGCTGCCGCCGCATGCTCGACCTCGACGCCGACCCGGCCGCGGTCGACGGCGTCCTCGGCTCCGACCCGGCGCTGGCCGGGCTCGTCGCTGCCGCGCCCGGCCGCCGGGTGCCCGCCTCCCCCGACGCCGACGAGCTCGCCGTGCGCGCCGTCCTCGGCCAGCAGATCTCCCTCGCCGGCGCCCGCACGCTCACCGCCCGGGTGCTGCGGGCCGCGGGCACGCCGCTGCCCGAGCCGGTGGGCACGCTGACCCACGCCTTCCCGCGCCCGGCCGCCCTGGCCGACGCCGACCTCACCGCCGTCGGCCTGACCGGCGCGCGCCGGCGCACCGTGCACGCGCTCGCCGCCGCACTGGCGGCCGGGGCGGTGACGCTCGACCCCGGAGCCGACCGCGAGGAGGCCGGCCGCACGCTGCGCGCCGTCCCCGGGATCGGCCCGTGGACCGCCGCGCTGGTCGCGCTGCGCGGCCTGGGCGACCCCGACGCGTGGCTGCCCGGCGACCTGGCGTTGCGGCGCTCGCTCGCCACCCTCGGCAGCTCCGACGCCGACGCCGCCACCCGCTGGCGGCCGTGGCGGTCCTACGCAGTGATGCACCTGTGGGCGCTCGCCGTACCCGCGCTCTCGACCCGACCACTCCCCCTCGAACGGAGCGCCTCATGACCCCGCTTCCCGCCCGCTCCGCCACCGTCGAGACCCCGCCCGGGCCGTTCACCGTGGTCGTGGCCCGCGACGGCGCCGTCCTCGCCAGCGGCTGGACCGCCGACGTCTCCGAGCTCCTCCCCGTCGTGCACCGCGCGCTGCGGCCGGCCTGGGTCGAGCCCGTCGAGCACCTGCCGGTGCTCGACGCGGTCGAGGCCTTCGTCGCCGGCGACGTCACCGCCATCGACGAGGTCCCGGTGCGCCAGCGCTCCGGCCCCTTCCTCGAGGACGCCTGGGAGGTGCTGCGCACCGTCCCGCCCGGGGAGCCGGACACCTACGCCGCCTTCGCGGCGCGCTGCGGGCGCCCCGCGGCGGTCCGCGCGGCGGCCAACGCCTGCGCCCGCAACGCCGCGGCGCTGTTCATCCCCTGCCACCGGGTGCTCGGCTCGGACGGCGGGCTGGGCGGCTTCCGGTGGGGCACGCCGGTCAAGCGCTGGCTGCTCGACCACGAGGCGGCCCACGCCCCCGTCCCCGCCTGAAAGAGGACCCCGTCCTCCCCACCCCTCGCAGGCTCGGGGCGGTGCCCTGGACGGGGCCACCCCTGCCCCCGTCCCTCCCGAGCTCGTGTCTGCCGGGAAGTGTCGGTTCCGTCCGGCACCCTCTGGGTGTGGACGCCGCCTCGCTGCTCACCGGTCTGTTCGTCGGCGCGCTGCTGGCCACCGCGGTCACCCTCGGCGCCGTCGCGCTGGTGTCCCGGCACCGCCCGGCCGACGACGGGCTGGAGCCGGTGCACGAGTCGCTCGACCACCTGCACCGGCTGCTGGCCGGCATCGAGCGCGACCGCGCCACCGCGCACGGCGAGCTGCGCGAGCAGATGGGCACCGTCGGGCAGACCTCGGCGCTCCTCCGGCAGGAGACCGCCGCGCTGGTGACCGCGCTGCGCACCCCCCACGTGCGCGGCCGGTGGGGCGAGGTGCAGCTGCGCCGGGTGGTCGAGGTCGCGGGCCTGATCGAGCACTGCGACTTCGTCGAGCAGCCCTCCGCCACCAACGACGTCGGCGCGGGCGTGCGTCCCGACCTCGTGGTCACCCTCGCCGACGGCCGGCAGGTGGTGGTCGACGCCAAGGTGCCGTTCACCGGCTACATCGAGGCGGTGCAGGCCGAGGACGTCGCGGTGCGCGCCGAGCGGATCGCCGCGCACGCCCGGCAGCTGCGCGCCCACGTCGACGCCCTCGCCACCCGCCGCTACCCCACGGCGTTCCGGCCGGCCGCCCCGTTCACCGTCCTCTTCGTGCCCTCCGACGGGTTCCTCACCACCGCCCTCGAGGCCGAGCCCGGGCTGCTGGAGTACGGCTTCGCCCGCGACGTCGTGCTGGCCACCCCGAGCACGCTGCTGGCGCTGCTGCGCACCGTCGCCTACTCGTGGCGGCAGGAGCGGCTGGCCCGCGACGCCGACCAGGTGCTCGAGGTCGGCCGCCGGCTGCACGCCCGCCTGTCCACCCTCTCCGGCCACCTCATCCGGCTGGGCTCGGCGCTGTCCTCGACGCTGACCCGCTACAACGAGACGGTCGGCTCCTACGAGGGATCGGTGCTCGTGGCCGCCCGCCGCTTCGACGACCTGGGGGTCGCCGAGTCGCCGGTGCCCACGCCGCCGCCGGTCGAGGCCACGGTCCGCACGCTGCGGCCCAGCGAGCTTCCGCTGCCCGGGGAGCTGCCCCGGCCGACGGAGCTGTCGCCGCGGGACGACGGGTCCCGTCCCGTGGAGCGCGACGGCACGACCGGCTGAACCCCCGGGCACGACCCGGGATGCCACCGTCGTCACGTCCGCACCGTTGCGTCACAGGGACCCCGCGGTCCTCACCGGATGTGCATCCGGGCCTGCGGTTTTGGCAGTTGTGCACAGCGCGCATCGGTGCCGTCCTCCGTCGTGACCGCCTCGGCCGTCGTTACCGTTGCCCGTGACAGGGACCCCCGTGCGGAGGTCCGCCACGAGGGGACGGGAGGTCCGCCATGGCCTCGGTGAGAACCGCCGACACCTGGCGTGAGTCCGGGGGGCGTGCCGACCGGCGCGTCGCCGCCCGTCCCGAGGGGGCGGACTACGTCTCGCGCATCGGCCGCCCGCCGGTCCCGCCGCCGCCCCCGCGGATGCGGTCGACCGACCTGCCGCCGTTCCCCGAGGACATGGCGCGCGCCGGGCGCCGCCGCGACGACCGTCCCGCTCCCCCGCCGCCCCGCCCGTCCGCCGACCGCAGCGCGCGCCCCGCACCCCGGGACGCCGAGCGCAGCCGTCCCGCTCCCCGCGACGCCGACCGGCCGCGCAGCCGTGAGGACCGCCCGCGCGACCTGCCGCACCTCGACGCCGACGACCGTCCCCGCGACCGCTCGCCCGAGCCCCGGCCCGCAGGCCGCCGTCCGAGCGGTCGCGGCGCGACGGCGCAGGCGCCCGAGGGCGGCGGCCGGGTGCGCGGCACGTTCGCCGTCCTCGCCGTCTTCCTGGTCACCCTGGCCGCTGCGGCCCTCGAGTCCTGGATCGGCATCGGTCTGGGCCTGGTCACGCTCGTCACCCTGACCGCGGCCAGCGTCGTCGCCGCCCTGGTGGTCCGCCGCAGCGACCTGCTCACCACGGTGATCGCCCCGCCGCTGCTCTACGTGGCCGTGGCCGCGCTGAACACCGCGCTGGCGCCGTCGGCCTCGCTGAACCTCGCGTCGGTGGCCACCCTGCTCATCCGCGGCTTCCCGGCCATGGCGGTCGCCACCGCCGCCGCGGCGGTCGTCGGGCTGATCCGCTGGGCCGCCCGCCGCTGAAAGAGGACCCCGTCCTCCCCACCCTTCGCACGCTCAGGGCGGGCCCCGGGACGGGGCCGCAGACGCCGGTGGCCCCCTCCCGGGTTCGGGAAGGGGCCACCGGCGTCTGCGGGGTGTCCGGGCTCAGGCCGGGTCGGAGGCGGGCCTCTGGGCGCGCTTCGGGCGCAGCTCGTGCGGCAGCGCGAACACCAGGCGCTCCTCGGCGGCCTTCACCGTCTCGACGTCGGGGTAGCCGCGCTCGGCCAGCCAGTCGAGCACCTCGCTGACCAGGACCTCGGGCACCGAGGCGCCGCTGGTCACACCGACGGTGCCGACGCCCTCGAGCCAGGCCGGGTCGATCTCGGAGGCGAAGTCCACCAGGTGCGCGGCCCGGGCGCCGGCCTCCAGCGCCACCTCGACCAGCCGGACGGAGTTCGACGAGTTGGTCGACCCGACGACGACGACCAGGTCGCACTCGCCGGCCATCTGCTTGACGGCCTGCTGCCGGTTCTGCGTGGCGTAGCAGATGTCGTCGCTGGGCGGCGACTGCAGGCCGGGGAACCGGGTCTTGAGCTGGTCGACCGTCGTCAGCGTCTCGTCCACCGACAGCGTGGTCTGCGACAGCCAGACGACCTTCTCCGGATCCCGAACCTGGACGTTGGCCACGTCCTCGGCGCCGTCCACGAGCTGGATGTGCCCGGGCGCCTCGCCGGAGGTGCCCTCGACCTCCTCGTGCCCGCGGTGGCCGATCAGCAGGATGTCGTAGTCGTCGCGGGCGAACCGCTTGGCCTCCTGGTGCACCTTGGTCACCAGCGGGCAGGTCGCGTCGATCGTCCTCAGCTGCCGGGCCGCGGCCTCCTGGTGCACCGCCGGGGAGACGCCGTGCGCGCTGAAGACGACGACCGAGCCCTCGGGCACCTCGTCGGTCTCGTCGACGAAGACCGCCCCGCGCCGCTCGAGCGTCGCCACCACGTGCTTGTTGTGGACGATCTGCTTGCGGACGTAGACCGGGGCGCCGTGGATCTCCAGGGCGCGCTCGACAGCGACCACCGCCCGGTCCACGCCGGCGCAGTAGCCCCGGGGATCGGCCAGCAGGACGCGTCCGCGCTGATCAGCCATGGCCCCATGGTAGAGAAGGAACCCCCCTGCCCCCCGGGTGTTCGCAGGCTCACACCGGGCCCCTGCAGCGGGCCGCCTGCCCCCTGCCACTCGCGAGCTCACAGCGGGACCCTGCAGGGAGGCCGCCCCCGGGTGTCAGCGAACTCACACCATGACCATGGAGGGGTCGCCGTCCGGGGACGAGACGCGTACCACCATCGGTGTGGTCCGCACCGGAGCGGGGTGTCGGGCGCGGCGATTCGGGGCAGGGTGGGGCCATGTCGCGTGAGATCCCACAGGTCGTCCGTGCGGTGATCGGCCTGGCCGCCACCGTCCTCGACGACACCCGCCAGCTGCCGCGGACGCTGCCCAGCCTGCCGGTCCGCGTGATCGGCCTGGCCATGCAGGCCACGATGAAGCTGCAGCAGCACTACTCCGGCCTGGTCGCCCGCGGGGACGAGGTGTTCACCGGGCTGCGCGGCGAGTCCGAGCCCGGCCTGGCGACCTTCGACGAGGACCTCGCCGAGCAGACCCCCGGGCGCACCTCGGCCTTCGACCGCGCGCCCGGGTTCGACGAGCCGACGTCCTTCGACCGCGCCTCGGCGCCGGTGGACGACGAGGAGATCGCCGAGGAGGTCGCCGCGCTGATCGACGACGAGGTCTCCGGGCTGCCCGCCGAGCCGGCGCCCGAGGAGGTCATCGAGGCCCTGGCCGACATCACCGACGAGGTGGCCGCCGCCGGCCTCGACGTCGACCGCGCCGAGCCCGGCCTCACGACCGAGGACGCGCTGGAGACCGCGCTGCTGGAGGCCGACGGCGCACCCGACAGCGCGCTGGTCGACGGCGGCTCGGGGGACACCGGGACCGTCGACACCGACGAGATCGCCGAGAGCCCCACGCCCCCGCCGGCGTCCCTGCTGGACGCCGAGGCCACCGAGTTCGACGTCCACCCGTCGGCACCCACCGAGGCCCCGGCGCCGAGCGACCCGGGCGGCTCGCCCGTCGGCGAGCAGGCCGGCGCCCCCGACGTCACCACCGAGGTCGACGTCCTCACCCCGGACGGCGGTGTGGCGACCGTGGAGGGCACGGTCACCGACGAGGGCGTGGCTGCGCCCGAGACGCCCACCGAGGGCGCCGCCGCACCCGAGACGCCCACCGACGAGACGCCCGCCGCGACCGAGGCACCGGCCGACGACACCCCCGGCGCCCCGGCCCAGGCCGACCGGCGGGACAGCGGTGTCGACGAGGCGCTCGGCAGCGAGGCCAGCGACGCCGACACCCGCCCCTCCACCGAGGGCGCCCCCGCCGGTGCCGACCACGAGGCGACCGGCCGCGGCGACGAGGTCGTCACCGCCGCCGGCGCCCAGGTAGACGACGAGCTCGGCGGGGGTGAGGACACCAGCGCCTCTGCCGTGACCGACGAGGCCGCCACGAACCAGGCCACCACCGACCAGGCCACCACCGGCGAGGTGGTCGCCACCGACGAGGGCGGCGGCGACGTGGCGGCCGCGACCGGCGTCCGCACCGACGTCGACGAGTCGGGGACCACCGACGAGGCCGAGGACACCACCGGCGCCGCGGCCGCCGGCACCGCCCCGGTCGACGGCTACGACAGCTTCACCATCGCCCAGTTGCGTGGCCGGCTGCGCAGCTACCAGCTGTCCACCGTGGCGGACCTGGTCCAGTACGAGGAGGCCACCCGGGCCCGCGAGCCCTACCTGCGGATGCTGCGCAACCGGCTGGAGAAGCTGGAGCGCCAGGCCGTCGAGGACAGCCCGCTGGCCCCCCGCGGCGTCTGAAAGAGGACCACCCTTCCCCCCACGCCTCGCACGCTCGGCGCGGGTCCCTGAGGGGTGGCCGTTCCAGCACGTCACCAGGCTCGGAGTGGGGCCCGGGACGGGGCCGCCCCGGGCAGCTCCACGGAGCGTCGGCACCGTTTGGCACGCTCGGGGGGTGACCTCCCCCTCCACGCCGGAAGCCCCGTGGCCGGTCCGCACGGTGGCCCGCAAGGTCGCCGAGTGGATCGGCCGGCTGGGTGAGGTGTGGGTCGAGGGGCAGATCGCCCAGCTGTCCCGGCGTGGCGCCGCGACGGTGTTCCTCACCCTGCGCGACCCGGCCGCCGACCTGTCGGTGCCGGTCACCTGCAGCCGGGACGTCGCCGACCGGCCCGGCCTGGAGCTGACCGAGGGCGCCCGCGTCATCGTGCGGGCGCGGCCGGACTACTACATCGCCCGCGGGTCCTTCTCGCTGCGCGCCACCGAGATCCGCGCCGTCGGCCTCGGCGAGCTGCTGGCCCGCATCGAGCGGATCCGCCGGCTGCTGGCCGCCGAGGGACTCTTCGACGCCGCCCGCAAGCGTCCGCTGCCCTTCGCGCCCGCCGTCGTCGGGGTGGTCACCGGGCGGGACAGCGCCGCCGAACGCGACGTCCTGGTCACCGCGCGCCGGCGCTGGCCCGCCATCCGGTTCGCCGTCCACCACAGCCTGGTGCAGGGCCCGTCGGCCGCCGCGTCGGTCATCGAGGGGCTGCAGCGGCTCGACCGGGACCCCGAGGTCGAGGTCATCGTCGTCGCCCGCGGCGGCGGCTCGGTCGAGGACCTGCTGCCCTTCTCCGACGAGGGCCTGGTCCGCGCCATCGCCGCCTGCCGGACGCCGGTGGTGACCGCCGTCGGCCACGAGACCGACACGACGCTGGTCGACCACGCCGCCGACGTCCGGGCCGCCACGCCCACCGACGCCGCGCACCGCGTGGTACCCGAGATCGGCGAGCAGCGCCGGCTCGTCGACGGGCTGCGCGCCCGGGCCCGGCACCTGGTCGGCACCCGGCTGGAGCAGCAGGAACGGTGGCTGGAGAGCGTCCGCAGCCGCCCGGTGCTGGCCGACCCGCAGCGGCTGCTGCACGGGCGGGCCGACGACGTCGAGCAGCTGCGCACCCGCGCCCGCCGGACCCTCGTGCACCGGCTGGAGGGCGCCGAGCGCGACCTCGAGCACGCCCGCGCCCGGGTCGCCGCGCTCTCCCCCGCCGCGACGCTGCAGCGCGGCTACGCCGTCGTCCAGCGGGCCGACGGCTCCCTGGTCCGGGAGCCGGGCGAGGTGGCCGACGACGAGCGGCTGTCGGTGCGGGTGGCGGGCGGTCGGCTGCCGGTGCGGGTCGCCAGGGAGGATGGGCAGCCGTGAGCGGACAGGAACGTGGGCATCGCAGCGAGGAGCAGAGCGTTCCGCGGGAGCGGACCGAGGAGAGCGTGAGCGCGACGCCGGACGAGCAGCCCACGACCACCTACGAGCAGGCCCGGGAGGAACTCGCCGACGTCGTCCGTCGGCTGGAGGCCGGCGGGCTGACCCTCGAGGAGTCGCTCGCCCTGTGGGAGCGCGGCGAGCAGCTGGCCGAGCTGTGCCGGCACTGGCTGGACCGGGCCCGCGAGCGCCTCGCCGCCGCGACCTCCGCCGATCAGCCCGAGTAGGGCCGCACCGCCCCCGCGACGGCCTCCAGCTCCTCGTCGGGAGCCGACCCGGTGACCAGCACGGTGACGTCCCCGTCGGTGCGGGAGAGCACCGTCTCGCCGCGCTCGGTCGTCCCCCGGGTCCAGGTCTGGCCACCGAGGTCGACGGTGCCCTGCTCCTGCGCACCGTCCAGGACGTCGTCCACCGCGCTGGCCCGCGCGTCGTCGCTGACCACGAAGCCGGCGTACTCCGACGAGGGCGTCAGGTAGCCGATCTCCAGGGTGACCGGATCCCCGGCGTCCGCGTCGCCGGCGTCGGTGCGGGCGCTGGTCGCGCGGTAGCCGTCGGGCAGGCCGTCCGGGGCGACCACCGGGTAGCCGGCGCGGGCGGCGGCCAGCTGCACGGTGCTGGTCGGGTCGACCTCGCGGACGGTGTCGACCTCGGACTGCTTGAACGTCATCCAGCCCACCAGCGCCAGGCAGATCAGCACCAACGGGCCCAGCGAGCGCAGCATGTTGGCCGCGCTCATGCGGTTGGCCCGCTCGATCGCCGGCGAGGGCGTCCGCGCGGGAGGCTGACTGGTCGGGCCGGCTGAGCTCACCCCCCTAGGATGACAGGACTGTCGCCCCACCCCGCCGCCCAGCGTCCGTGCGGCGGAACCAGGAGGTCCGCGTGTCCCTGCCCGTGCCCGACGGCTCCGCGACCCACAGCGGAGGCATCTTCCGCTCCGACCGTCCGGCCCCCGACCGCAACCTCGCCCTGGAGCTGGTGCGGGTCACCGAGGCCGGTGCGATGGCCGCCGGCCGGTGGGTGGGCCGCGGGGACAAGAACGGCGGTGACGGCGCCGCGGTCGACGCGATGCGGGCTCTCATCGGCACGGTGAGCATGAAGGGCGTCGTCGTCATCGGGGAGGGCGAGAAGGACCAGGCGCCGATGCTCTTCAACGGCGAGCAGGTCGGCGACGGCAACGGCCCCGAGTGCGACGTCGCGGTCGACCCCGTCGACGGCACCACGCTCATGGCCAAGGGCATGCCCAACGCCATCGCGGTCATGGCGGTCGCCGACCGCGGCGCGATGTACGACCCGTCGGCGGTCTTCTACATGGAGAAGATCGCGGTCGGCCCGGCCGCGGCCGACGTCGTCGACATCACCGCGCCGGTCGCCGAGAACATCCGCCGGGTGGCCAAGGCCAAGCACAGCTCCGTCGGCGACGTCACGGTCTGCATCCTCGACCGCCCCCGCCACGACCAGCTGGTCCACGAGGTGCGGGAGGCCGGCGCGCGGATCAAGTTCATCACCGACGGCGACGTCGCCGGCGCGATCGCCGCCGCACGCGAGGGCACCGGCGTCGACCTGCTCATGGGCATCGGCGGCACGCCGGAGGGCATCATCGCCGCCTGCGCCCTGAAGTGCATGGGCGGTGCGCTGCAGGGCAGGTTGTGGCCCAAGGACGACGAGGAGCGCCAGAAGGCCCTCGGCGCCGGCCACGACCTCGACCGGGTGCTGCAGATCGACGACCTGGTGCGCGGCGACGTCTTCTTCGTGGCCACCGGCATCACCGACGGCGAGCTGCTGCGCGGCGTCCAGTACCGGTCCGGCGGGTGCACGACGCAGTCGCTGGTCATGCGCTCGAAGTCCGGCACGATCCGGCTGATCGACAGCCTGCACTCGCTGGAGAAGCTGCGCGCCTACTCCGCGGTGCCCTTCGACCGCTCCGAGGGCTGAGTCACTGCGGTCCTCCGGGCCGCACCGCACTGTCACCGCGGTCCTCCGTCGAGCGGAGCCGCTGCGTCGCTCCATCGCGGGGACCCTCCGGCCCCTCCTCAGGACCGGCGGGTCCTCATCTGGGGGGCAGTGGCGGCAGGGGTGGGACGGGCGGCGGTGGAGGGACCGGCGGCAGGGGCGGGACCGGCGGTGGTGGCGGCGGCGTGAGGCGACGGGCGGCGAGGCGGTCGACCATGGCCCGCCACCGGCTCGCCGACTCCCCCGGCGCCAGGCTGCGCAGCCGCAGGTCGCCGAACACGCTGCGCGCGTGGACCACGATCCGCGGCGTGCCGGCCAGCCGCGGCACCGGGGCCAGCTGCGTCTTGCGGTCGCCGAAGACCGTGCGGCCCTGCAGCTCGGCGTCCACCCCCTCGGCGACGACCACGTCGACGTCGCCGAACACCGTGCCCAGGCTGATCTCGATGCGGTCGACGTCGGTGCGCAGGCCGCGCAGGTCCAGCCGGACGTCACCGAAGACGGTGCTCACCCGCCGAGGCGGGTTCGAGCCGGCGAGCTTCACGTCACCGAAGACGTTGTTGAGCTCCTCCGGGACGCGCGTGCCGACGATCTCGACCCGGGGTGGCGCGTCCGGCGGCAGGTCGGCGACGAGCGCGGCGAGGTCGTCGTGCGTGGCGGCCGCATAGGCGGCCTCGACCCGCTCGCCGAACTCGGTCAGGTCGATCCGCCCCTCGGCGACCGCCCGCTGCAGGCGCGTCACCGTGGCCTCGCGGTCGGCGTCCGAGGCGCGGACGACGGGCCGGGCGGGGACGGCGTCGGGCTCCACGCGGCCGACCGTATCCGAGCCGCCGCCCGCCGGCCCCGCCCTGAGCACCGGGACGGCGTCGGCCGGCTGCGGCTGCGACGTGCACTCCCCTCTGACCAGGATGGACGTCCCGTGCCGGGTCCGCCCCCGCCGTCCGGGCCGCTGCCACGTCGGCGCGGTCCGGACCGTGACCTCGCGGGCATCTAGGGTCCTGAGTCGGAGCACTGTCACCGACGAACACCGGGAGCCGCAGCAATGCCCGCTGAGACCCAGGCCGCCGCGCAGGACGGCGCCGACTACCGCATCGAGCACGACTCCATGGGCGAGGTCCGGGTCCCCGCGTGGGCGAAGTGGCGGGCGCAGACGCAGCGCGCCGTCGAGAACTTCCCGATCTCCGGCACGCCCATCGAGCGGGAGCTGATCGCCGCGCTGGCCGCCATCAAGGGCGCGGCCGCCGCCGTCAACGCCTCCCTCGGCGTGCTGCCGCAGGAGGCCGCCGACGCCATCGGCACCGCCGCCGCCTCCGTCGCCCGCGGCGAGTGGGACGAGCACTTCCCCATCGACGTCTTCCAGACCGGCTCGGGGACGTCGAGCAACATGAACACCAACGAGGTCGTCGCGACCCTCGCCACCGAGGCGCTCGGCTCGCCGGTGCACCCCAACGACCACGTCAACGCCTCGCAGTCGTCCAACGACGTCTTCCCGTCGGCGATCCACGTCGCGGCGACGAAGGCCATCGTCCGCGACCTCGTCCCCGCACTGGAGCACCTGGCCGGCTCGCTGGAGCGCAAGGCCGAGGAGTTCGCCGAGGTGGTGAAGAGCGGGCGCACCCACCTGATGGACGCCACCCCGGTCACCCTCGGCCAGGAGTTCGGCGGGTACGCCGCGGCCGTGCGCTACGGCATCGAGCGGCTGCAGGCCTCGCTGCCGCGGATCGGGGAGCTGCCGCTGGGCGGCACCGCCGTCGGCACGGGCATCAACACCCCGCCCGGCTTCGCCGCCGCCATCATCGAGCGGCTCGCCGGCGAGCTGGACCTGCCGCTGACCGAGGCGCGCAACCACTTCGAGGCGCAGAGCTCGCGGGATGCGCTGGTCGAGGGCTCCGGGCAGCTCAAGACCATCGCCGTCGGCCTGGTGAAGATCGCCAACGACCTGCGGTGGATGGGCTCCGGCCCGCGCACCGGCCTCGGCGAGATCCAGCTGCCGGACCTGCAACCGGGCAGCTCGATCATGCCCGGCAAGGTGAACCCGGTGATCCCGGAGGCGGTCATCCAGGTTGCCGCCCAGGTGGTCGGCAACGACGCCGCCGTCACGTTCGCCGGCACCACCGGCGTCTTCGAGCTCAACGTCACGCTGCCGCTGATGGCGCGCAACGTGCTGGAGTCGATCCGGCTCCTGACCAACGTGAGCCGGATCCTGGCCGACCGCTGCGTCGACGGGATCGTCGCCAACGTCGACCGGTGCCGGGAGTACGCGGAGTCGTCGCCGTCGATCGTGACGCCGCTGAACAAGTACATCGGCTACGAGGAGGCGGCGAAGGTCGCCAAGCAGTCGCTGGCCGAGCAGAAGACGATCCGCCAGGTCGTGGTGGAGCGCGGCTACGTCGAGCAGGGCAAGCTCACCGAGCAGCAGCTCGACGAGGCCCTCGACGTCCTCTCGATGACCCATCCGTGACGCTCGGCGGGGCGGGTCCCGACGACGGATCCGCCCCGCCGTCCGGCGGGGCGTGGTGGTACCCCCCGGAACCTGAGTAGCGTCCCCACCGATGAGCGAGACAGCGAGCGCACCCGCGTCCGGCAACGCCGACGTGTCCCTGCGCTATCCCGGTGGAGAACTGCCCCTGCGCGTGGTCC
>DATIMX010000380.1:0-5118 GCA_035474935.1 Geodermatophilus sp.
CGACCTGAACAACGACGACGACGTCCGCGAGCTCGCCGACCGCGGCCACCGGGCGTGCGTGGAGGCCATCGGCGAGGTCATCGCCGCCGACACCGGCCTGGACCGGGAGCGGGCCCTGCTGCTGGCCTCGGGCCTGACCGGCCTGTCCGAGACCAGCGCCCGCTGGTGGCTGCCCCGCAAGGGCACCGTCTCCCGCGACGAGGCGGTGGCCCTGCTGACGGCGCTGGCCTGGCGCGGCATCTCCGGCTTCCCGCGGATCGAGGGCGGCGAGGGCACACCGCGCTGAGGAAAAGACCCCGCTGCCCCACCATGGAAGGACCCCGTCCCCCCCACCCCTCGTGAAAGGACCTCCTGCTCAAAGGACCCCCTGCTCCCCGCCACTCGCAGGCTCGCAGCGGGCCCCTGCAGGGGCCAGCGGTGCCCTGGACTGGGCCGGCGTCGGGACCCTGCAGCGGGGCCTCGTTCGCTGACGGCGCACCTGCACCGCAGGTCGGCGGCTCGTCGGCTGCACTAGCGTGGGGAACAGCCGCGCAACTCTGAGGAGGCATCCCCCGTGGAAGTCAAGATCGGTGTCCAACACTCCCCCCGGGAGCTGGTCATCGACAGCCCCCAGTCCCCCGACGAGATCGCGACCGAGGTGGCGAGGGCCATGTCCGGCGCGACCAAGGACGGCCTGCTGACCCTGGTCGACGAGCGGGGACGTCGGGTGCTCGTGCCCGTCGACCGCATCGCCTACGTGGAGATCGCGCAGGCCGACCAGCGGCGCGTGGGCTTCATCGCCGGCGCCTGACGGGCACCCGCACGTCCCGACGGGGCGCCTCCGCAACCGCGGAGGCGCCCCGTCTGTGTCCTGCGTCACGGGTGTGACGCCAGCGACGAGTCGACACCGTCCCGGGACCAGCTGAGGTCAACACCCGGCCGGGGACGCCGATCACGACGGTGCACGCCCACCCCGTCGCCGCGTCACCACCCCAGGAGCGCCCGTGAGTGTCAGGACCCGTCTCGTGGTCAGCATCGCCGTCGTACTGGTCGTCGCCCTCGGCGGCCTGGTGGCGGTGATCGCGGCCCTGTCCACCGATCAAGCGCAGCGCGACGGGCTGCGCAACGCCGAGAGCCTGGCCGTCACCCAGGCACAGCAGGTGGAGGCCGGGTTCAGCCGCCAGGGCGGTACGGCGCAGTCGCTGGCCCAGGCGCTGGGCACCCTGGCCGACGGCCGGCGCGGCGACCGGGCCTACGCCGACGCCCTCGAGCGCCGCCTGCTGACCGCCGACCCGTCACTGCTCGGCGTCTGGTCGGCCTTCGAGCCGAACGCCTTCGACGGCCGCGACGGGCTGCACGTCACCGACCCGACCAGCGACGCCACCGGCCGCTACATCTCGTACTGGTACCGGGACGGTGGCGGCATCGCCGTCAGCCCGCTCGTGGACTACGAGATCCCCGGCGCCGGTGACTACTACCGGCTCCCCCGCGACAGCGGGCACGACGTGGCCTTGGAGCCGTACCTGTACGAGGTGGCCGGCGAGCAGGTGATGATGACCTCGGTGGCCACCCCGGTCCGGGTGGCCGACAGCATCGTCGGCGTCGCCGGCGTCGACGTCCCGCTCGCGACCATCCAGGACCAGGTGGCCGCCATCCGCCCGTACGACGTCGGCCACGCCGTCCTCGTCTCGACACAGGGCCTGGTCGTGGCCAGCAACCGTCCCGGCGACGAGCCCGGTGTCGTCGCCGAGGGCACCGCGGCCGAGGTGGCCGCCGCGGCCGCGGAGGCCGGGAAGCCGGTGCGGCGCACCGTCGACGGTGACGACGGGCGCACCGTGTACGTGGCCGCACCCGTCCAGGTGGGCACCGGACAGCAGTGGGCCGTGCTGGTCGAGATCCCGGAGGACGCCATCCTGGCCGACGCACACGGTCTGCGGACGACGATCCTCACCGGCGCCGCCGTCACACTGCTCCTGGCCGGTCTCGCCACCTTCTTCGTGGCCCGCGGCGTCGTGCGCCCGCTGGACCGGCTGCGCCGCCGGATGGAGGAGATCGCCGACGGCGACGGGGACCTGACCGCCCGCGTGGACGAGACCCGCAAGGACGAGATCGGTCGCCTCGGGGCAGCGTTCAACCGCTTCGTCGCCAAGGTGGCCGACACCGTCGCCGGCATCGGCCGGGCGTCCACCTCGCTGACCGAGGTGTCGGCCGGGATGTCGGGCATCTCCGGGCGGCTGGTCGACTCGTCGGAGCGGACGGCCGACCAGACCCAGCAGGTGTCGGCCGCGGCCGAGCAGGTGTCGCGCAACGTGCAGACGGTGGCCGCCGGTGCCGAGGAGATGGGGGCGAGCATCCGCGAGATCGCCTCCAACGCCAACGAGGCCGCCCGGATGGCCGGCGAGGCCGTGACGGTGGCGGCCTCCACCACCGCGACGGTGGCCCAGCTCAGGGACTCCTCCGAGGCGATCGGTGACGTCGTCAAGGTCATCACCGCCGTCGCCGAGCAGACCAACCTGCTCGCTCTGAACGCCACCATCGAGGCGGCTCGTGCCGGTGAGGCGGGCAAGGGCTTCGCGGTGGTCGCCAACGAGGTGAAGGAGCTGGCCGAGGAGACGGCCAGGGCCACCGAGGACATCGCCCGCCGGATCGAGGCCATCCGGGCCGACACGACCGGTGCCATGGCAGCCATCGCCCGCATCGACGAGGTGGTCTCCCGGATCAGCGACTACCAGACCACCATCGCCAGTGCGGTGGAGGAGCAGACCGCCACGACCAACGAGATGTCGCGCGGGATGAGCGAGGCGGCGCAGGGAACCGGCTCGATCGCCCACTCGATCACCACGATCTCCGGCGTCAGCGTGGAGACGGGCGCCGATGCGGTCCAGGCCCGGAGCGCCGCCGAGGGACTGGCGGGAATCACCTCCGAGCTCTCGCGCCTGGTCGGGCAGTTCAAGGTCTGAGCCCGGCCCTCGCACCGGGGGGCCGTTCGCTAGGGGTTCAGCCCGAGGGTCTTCATCCGCTCGGTGTGCGCGGTGGTGATGCGCTCGACCAGCCGCCCGATGCCGGACAGGTCCCCGGTGCCCTCGAGGATCAGCTCGGCGAGCCGGTCGCGCTCGGCGATGACCGCCTGCGCCTGCCGCATCGCCTCCCCCACCAGCCGCCGTCCCCAGAGGGCCAGCCGGCCGGAGAGCGTGCGGTTGGTCGCGATGGCCGCCCGCACCTCACGGACGGCGAAGTCGGCGTGCCCGGTGTCGGCGAGGACGTCGAGGATCAGCGCGCGGTCCGGGTCGGGCAGGAAACCGGCGATCTCCCGGTAGAACTCCGAGGCCAGCCCGTCCCCGACGTAGGCCTTGACCAGGCCCTCCAGCCAGGTGCGCGGCCGGGTGCTCTCGTGGAAGGCGTCGAGCGCGGGGACGAACGGGGTCATCGCCGCGGTCGGCTCGGCGCCGAGCTCGATGAGGCGCGCGGTCAGCCGGCGGTGGTGGTCGATCTCCGCGGCGGCCATCTGCGCCAGCGCGGCCCGGCCGTCCAGGGTGGGCGCCATCCGGGCGTCCTCGGCCAGCCGGTCGAACGCGGTCAGCTCGGCGTAGGACAACACGCCCAGCAGGTCGATGACGGCCTGCTCGTCGACGGTGTCCACTGGCGGCTCCCGGGGTCGGTGGGACGGTCGGCGACTGCCCCGGACGGGTGGCACGGGAGGTCCGGACAGCGCGGCGGAGGGAGGCTAACCGCCGCGCGCGTTAGACTGGGAATCGGCGAGCCCTTCGGTTCGCTGTGTATCTGTGCGCTGACGACCGCTGGAGACGACGCCCCGAGGGGTTTCCTCCTGGGCCGACACCGAGGTGCGGCCCGGTCCCTGCTGGCCGCGTCGGCGCTGGAACCGATCCCGCGACACCCGACCGGGACGGCTGCGGAGCGGCGCGAGCGCGCCCCCGGAGCCGGTCCCCCAGCAGACCAGAGGCGAGAGCACTGACCTCCACCGAGAACACCCCCACCACCCCCGAGATCGAGCACGCCGAGACCGGCGCCCCCGCGCCCGAGCAGCTGGAGCAGGCCGTCGAGGAGCTCGGCGGCGCCCCCGTCGCCGACGACGCCCCGCTGTTCAGCGACTTCGACGTCCACCCCGACGTCATCGCGGCGCTGGCCGAGGTCGGCATCACCCGGACCTTCGCCATCCAGGAGCTCACCCTCCCGCTGGCCCTGGCCGGCAACGACCTGATCGGCCAGGCGCGCACCGGCACCGGCAAGACCCTCGGCTTCGGCGTCCCGCTGCTGCAGCGGGTCGTCCCCGCCGCCGAGGGCGGCGACGGCGTGCCGCAGGCGCTGGTCGTCGTCCCCACCCGTGAGCTGTGCGTGCAGGTCGCCCGCGACCTGGCCACCGCCGGCGCCAAGCGCGGCGTCCGCGTGCAGGCCATCTACGGCGGCCGCGCCTTCGAGCCGCAGGTGCAGGCGCTGCAGAGCGGCGTCGAGGTCGTCGTCGGCACGCCCGGCCGGCTGCTGGACCTGGCGCAGCAGGGCCACCTGATCCTGGGCAAGGTCCGCGTGCTGGTCCTCGACGAGGCCGACGAGATGCTGGACCTGGGCTTCCTGCCCGACATCGAGCGGATCCTCGCGATGGTCCCGGAGAAGCGGCAGACCATGCTGTTCTCCGCGACGATGCCCGGCCCGATCGTGACGCTGTCGCGGTCGTTCATGACCCAGCCGACGCACATCCGGGCGCACGGCAACGACGAGGGCTCGACGGTCCCGCAGACCACCCAGTTCGTCTACCGGGCGCACAACCTGGACAAGCCCGAGCTGCTGTCCCGGGTGCTGCAGTCCCGCGACCGCGGCCTGGTCATGGTCTTCTGCCGCACCAAGCGCACCGCGCAGAAGGTCGCCGACGAGCTGGTCGAGCGCGGCTTCGCCGCCGCCGCCGTGCACGGCGACCTGGGCCAGGGCGCCCGCGAGCAGGCGCTGCGCGCGTTCCGCAGCGGCAAGGTCGACGTCCTGGTCGCGACCGACGTCGCCGCCCGCGGCATCGACGTCACCGGCGTCAGCCACGTCGTGAACTACCAGTGCCCCGAGGACGAGAAGACCTACGTGCACCGGATCGGCCGCACCGGCCGCGCCGGCAGCACCGGCGTCGCGGTCACGCTC
>DATIMX010000381.1:0-3395 GCA_035474935.1 Geodermatophilus sp.
CGCAGCCGCGTCCACACCGACCGCGGGACGTAGGCGCGGGAGGCCGCCGAGCACTTCTGCCCCTGGAACTCGAAGGCGCCGCGCACCAGTGCCGTCCGGAGCACGTCGACGTCGGCCGAGGGGTGCGCGACGACGAAGTCCTTGCCGCCGGTCTCGCCGACGATGCGCGGGTAGCCGCGGTAGGAGGCGATGTTCTCCCCCACCCGGCGCCACAGCATCTGGAACACCGCCGTCGAGCCGGTGAAGTGGATGCCGGCGAGGTCCCGGTCGGCCAGGGCGACGTCGGAGACGGCGGCCCCGTCCCCGGTGACCATCGAGATGACGCCCGGCGGCAGCCCGGCCTCCTCCAGCAGCCGCATGATGAAGTGGGCGGCGAACTGCTGCGTGGGCGCGGGCTTCCAGACCACGGAGTTGCCCATGAGCGCCGGCGCGGTGGGCAGGTTGCCGGCGATCGCGGTGAAGTTGAACGGCGTGACCGCGTAGACGAACCCCTCGAGCGGCCGGTGGTCGCTGCGGTTCCACACGCCGGGCGAGGACACCGGCTGCGCGGACACGATCTCGCGGGCGAAGTGCACGTTCCAGCGCCAGAAGTCGATGAGCTCGCAGGCCGAGTCGATCTCGGCCTGGTGGGCGGTCTTCGACTGGCCGAGCATCGTGGCGGCGTTGAGCGTCTGCCGCCACGGCCCGGACAGCAGCTCGGCCGCGCGCAGGAACACCGCGGCCCGGTCGTCGAAGGACAGGTCGCGCCACGCGGGGGCGGCCGCCTTGGCGCAGGCCACCGCCTCCTCGGCGTCGGCGTGGGTGGCGTTCGCGGCGGTGCCGAGGACGGCGGCGTGCCGGTGCGGCTGGACGACGTCGAAGCGCTCGCCGCCGCCCATCCGCTGCTCGTCGCCGATCGTCATGGTGAGCTCGAGCGGCTCACCGGCCAGCTGGGTGAGGCGCTGCTGCAGCGCGGCGCGCTCCGGGGAGCCGGGGGCGTAGGTGAGCACCGGCTCGTTGCGCGGCGGGGGGACCTGGGTGACGGCGTCCATGGTGACCTCTCTCAGGACGTGGTGACGAGGGAGCGCAGGAAGAAGCGCAGGTTCGCGGGTCGCTCGGCCAGCCGGCGCATGAAGTAGCCGTACCAGTCGACGCCGTAGGGGACGTAGGCGCGCACGCACGTGCCCTCGGCGGCCAGCCGGCGCTGCTCGCCGGTGCGGATGCCGTAGAGCATCTGCACCTCCCACGAGTCCGGCGTCCGGCCGTACTCGGCGGCCAGCCGCTGCGCGAGGTCGATCATGTGCGGGTCGTGCGAGCCGACCATCGGGTGGCCGGGGCCGCGCATGAGCACGCCGAGGCAGCGGGCGTAGGCGGCGTCGACGTCGGCGCGGTCCTGGAAGGCGACCGACGGTGGCTCGTCGTAGGCGCCCTTGACCAGGCGCACCCGCGAGCCGGGGACGGCCAGCGCGGCGGCGTCGTCCTCCGTGCGGTGCAGCGCGGCCTGCAGCACCGCGCCGGTGCCCGGGTGGTCGCGGCGCAGCTCGGCGAGGACGGCGAGGGTGGAGTCGACGGTGGTCGACTCCTCCATGTCGAGGGTGACCGTGGTGCCGATCGCCGACGCCGCCTCGGCGACGGGCCGGACCAGCTCCAGCGCCAGGTCGGTGCCGCCGTCGGGCAGTGCCTGGCCGAATGCCGACAGCTTCACCGACACCTCGGCCGCGCGGCCCAGCCGCAGCGGCGCCAGCCCGTCGAGCAGCGCCAGGTAGGCGTCGCGGGAGCGCATCGCCTCGGTCCGGTCTGTCACGCCCTCGCCGAGGTGGTCGAGGGTCACCGTGAGCCCCTCGGCGGTGAGCCGGCGGACGACGGCGAGGGCGTCGTCGAGGGTCTCGCCGGCGACGAACCGGTCGACGACCCGCCGGGTGGTCGGGGTGCCGATGACCAGCCGGCGCAGTTCCGGGCGCCGCGAGGCACCGAGCAGCAGGGCCTTCTGAGAGAGCACACGCCACCTCCGCGACCGGGGACCCGACGCCTCTGACGCTAGGCAGCCGCGCCCCGCACGACCAGCGACAGACGTACGCTTCCCGCCGTCCGTTGTCATACAGGTGTACAGGAGGACGACGGCGTGCGCGACGAGCTGCAGGAGCTGGTCGACCTGGTCGCGGGACTGCTCGGCGCCCCGGCGACCCTCGAGGACGCCGACCTCACCCTGCTGGCCTTCTGCGCCCACCCGGTCGACGGCGCCGAGACGCCGGTGATGGACGCCGTGCGCACCCGCTCGATCCTCGGCCGCGGGTCGACGCCGGAGACCCGGCGATGGATCGAGGACTTCGGGATCGCGGTCGCCGAGGGTCCGCTGCGCACGCCGGGCGGCCCGGACGCCGGGATCCTCACCCGCCTGGTGCTGCCGGTCCGGCACGCCGGGTGGACCCGTGGCTACCTGTGGCCGCTCGACGGCGGGCACATCGACCCCGCTGCCGACGACCCCGCGCTCGCCGCGGCGGTGGAGCTGGCCGCCGAGGCCGGGCGGCTGCTGGCCGAGCGGGAGGAGGACGCCGGCGACCTGGCCCGCCCGCTGGCGACCGCGCTCACCGGCGCGCCCGACGCGCAGGCGCAGGCGGTCCGGACGCTCACCGCGGCCTGGGGCGAGCGGACCCCGGTGATGCTCGTGGCGCTGCGGCCGGCAGGCGCGGGGCTGCCCTCGCCGCCGACCACGGTGACCGCACCCGCGCCCAGGTCCTCGCCCGCGCCGCGGACCTGCTGCTCGACCGCCCTCCGCGGAGCACGGCCGTGTCGCCGGAGGACCGGCCGGATCCCCGCTGACCAGCCCCCGTCGACGGCGTCGTGACCGGTCCCACACACCGCCCTCCGCGCGCGCCGGAGTGCGAGGGGTCACCTAGTCTCGGAACCGGTATGGGTGCTGCAGGAGAGCCGTCGCCTCGACACACGCGGAGCGCCGACGTCCTCACCGAGCTGCGCACGGCCACGGCCGTGGAGCACGAGCAGGTGGAGACGACGCTCGGCCTCATGGACCACCAGCTGGGCCGCGACCGCCTGGTCGCCGTCCTCGCCCGGCTGCACGCGTTCTGGACCGCCGCCGAGGCGGGCCTGGACGCGTGGGCCCGGCGCTGGCCGGCGGACGCCGAGACCGTCGCCTGGTCGCGGCGGCGCCGGGCGCACCTGTTCGCCGAGGACCTGCGCGCTCTGGGCGCCGAGCCCGGCACCGCGCCCCTGCCCGACCTGCCCGCCGTCGAGGACACCGACCAGGCCCTGGGCCGCCTCTACGTGCTGGAGGGCTCCACGCTCGGCGGCACCTTCATCTCCCGCCACCTCGCCACGCTGCCCACCCTCGGCCCCGACGTCCGGCTGGGCGCCTTCTCCCCGTACGGCGCCGAGACCGGCGCCATGTGGCACGCCTT
>DATIMX010000382.1:0-16531 GCA_035474935.1 Geodermatophilus sp.
CCGCCGCCTGTGGACGGACCGAGCGCGCCGGGCGGGTGCGCTGGCACCCTGCGCCGGTGGCCGACACCGCGCACCCCCTGCTGCCCCCGAGCGTCCCGCTGCTGCGCCTCGCCGGGCCGGACGGCGCCGAGGACGTCCAGATCGGCGGCGCCGACTCCACCGACGGGCTGCTCGTCTCCCCCGGCGCCGCCGGGCTCACCACCCTGCTGCGCGGCCTGGACGGCCGCCGCACCGAGCGCGCCGTCCTCGCCGAGGCCGCCCTCGCCGGCCACGACGCCGCGGCGCTGAGCGCCGTGCTCGACGGTCTGCGCGCCACCGGGCTGCTGGTCGACCTCGACCCCGCCGACCTGCTGGCCTCCGCCGTCGGGCCGGCCGCCGCCGCCCGCACGCAGACCGAGCTGCCCACCGCCACGGGCCGGGAGCCCGGCTCGCGCTGGCGGACCCGCCGGGCAGCGACTGTCGTCGTCGACGGCGCGACGCGGGTCGGCGTCCCGCTCGCCGCCGTGCTGGCCGCCAGCGGCGTGGGCCGGGTCAGCGTCCGGGACGACGGGCTGACCACGGCCGGGGACGCCGTCGTCGGCGGGCTGGGTGCCGACGACGAGGGCCGCCCACGCGCGCTGGCCGCCGCCGACGCCGTGCGCCGCGTCAGCCCGCTCACCGACCTGCGGCCCCTCCCGGCCGACGCTCCGGTCGACCTGGTGGTGCTCACCCGGCCCTGGGCGGCGTCGGACCCGCTCGCGGCCGAGCTGCAGCGGCGCGGGGTGCCGCACCTGGTGGCGACGGTCCGCGGGGAGACCGGCGTGGTGGGGCCGCTGGTCGTGCCCGGGGCGACCGGCTGCCTGCGCTGCGCGGACCTGCACCGCCGGGACGTCGACCCCCGCTGGCCGGCGCTGGCCGCCCAGCTCACCGCGACGGAGGCACCACCGGGCGGGGCCACGGTGACCTGCCTGGCGACCGTGGTGACGGCGACCGTGCAGGTCCTGGCGCTGCTCGACGGCACGGGGGCACCGCTCGCCGTCGGGACGACGGTGGAGCTGAGCCCGCCGGACCTGCTGCCCCGCACCCGTCGGTGGCCCACCCACCCCGACTGCGGGTGCGTGCCGAGCGGCGAGGAGGGGTCCTGACCGCTCCGTCAGCGGTACCGGCGCCGATCGGGGGACAATGGGCGGCGAGTGCGCCTCCGGGCCCGGACGGGGCCGGTGCCGCCGCGACCGCGGACGACCGAACGCCGAGGAGGAGTACGTGACCGAGCCTGGCCGGGGGATCCCACGAGGCTCGGTCTCACGGACCGCACGACTGGCCTCCCTGCCGCTGGGGGCGGCCGGTCGGGCCACCCTGGGCATCGGCAAACGGCTGTCCGGCCGCCCAGCCGACGCAGTGACCGCGGAGCTGCAGCAGCGCACCGCCGAGCAGCTGTTCGCCGTCCTCGGCCAGCTCAAGGGCGGCGCGATGAAGCTCGGGCAGACGCTCTCGGTGTTCGAGGCGGCCGTGCCCGAGGAGGTCGCCGCCCCCTACCGGGAGGCGCTGGTCAAGCTGCAGGAGGAGGCGCCGCCGATGCCGGCGCGCACCGTGCACGCGGTGCTCGCGCAGCAGCTCGGCGGCACGTGGCGCACGCGCTTCAAGGAGTTCGACGACGCGCCGGCGGCCGCGGCCAGCATCGGGCAGGTGCACCGGGCGACCTGGCGGGACGGCCGGGACGTCGCCGTGAAGATCCAGTACCCGGGTGCGGGGACCGCGCTGATGGCCGACCTGAACCAGCTGGCCCGCTTCGCCCGGCTGTTCGCCGCGCTGTTCCCCGGCCTGGACGTCAAGCCGCTCATCACCGAGCTCAAGGCCCGGGTGGTCGAGGAGCTGGACTACGGCCTGGAGGCCGACGCGCAGCGGACCTTCGCCGCCGCGTACGCCGACGACCCCGAGATCGTCGTCCCCCGGGTGGTGGCCAGCGCGCCGAAGGTGATCGTCTCCGAGTGGCTGGAGGGGACGCCGCTGTCCCGGATCATCGCCACCGGGACCCGCGAGCAGCGGGACCGGGCCGGCCACCTCATGGCGGTGCTCAACTTCTCCGGACCGCAGCGCGCCCGGCTGCTGCACGCCGACCCGCACCCGGGCAACTTCCGGCTGCTGGACGACGGGCGGCTCGGCGTCATCGACTTCGGCGCGACCGCGCGCCTGCCCGACGGCCTCCCCGAGCCGATCGGGCGGTTGGTGCGCTGGGCGCTGGAGGGTCGGGCGGAGGACGTGCTCGCCGACCTGCGGGTCGAGGGTTTCGTCCGGCCCGGCGTCGAGGTGGACGCCCAGGGGGTCCTCGACTACCTGCTGCCGCTGCTCGAGCCGATCCAGAGCCCCTACTTCCGCTTCACCCGCGCCTGGATGCAGGAGCAGGCCGCCCGCCTGGCCGATCCGCGCAGCGAGGCCAACCGGCTGGGCCGGATGCTCAACCTGCCGCCCGCCTACCTGCTCATCCACCGGGTGACCATCGGGTCGATCGGGGTGCTCTGCCAGCTCGACGCGGGCGACGACTACCGCAGCGTGCTCGAGGCGTGGTTGCCCGGCTTCGCCGAGTAGGGACCCTGTCCTCCCCTGCCCCGACGCTCGCGACGGGACCTGCCGCGAGACCGCAGATGTCGGGAGGCCGGGTCCGGACGCACCCTGAGCGTCCGGACCCGGCCTCGACCGGGATGGCCCCGTCCCGAGGCTCGCCCCGAGCGGAGCGAAGGGTGAGGAGGACGGGCGGCCCCGCTGCAGGGGGGCCCTTGCGTCAGCGGACGGCGGCGCTGGCCCGTGCCGCACGCCGCGTGGCGTACTCGGCACGGCGGGCCCAGCGGCGGGCGGCGCGCAACCGGCGGGCGCGCGCCGCGGCGTTGGCCTCGGCGCGCAGGTCGCGCAACCGGTCGACGGCCAGGTCGTACTCGAAGCTGTACACGTTCGGTCCTCACGTCGTCGTGGGTGGCCCGCGCGTCGGCGGACCAGGTGGTAGGTGCGGCTCGTGCCGGCCCCCTCCCGGGTCCTCCTAGGCGGCCGCCACCTTGCGGGGGCGACCTCGCGGGCGCTTGCGCGGGATGACCACACCCCGCTCGAAGATCTCCCCGCCCCAGACGCCCCACGGCTCGCCGCGGCGGAGCGCCCCGGCCAGGCAGGCGTCACGGACCGGACAGCCCGTGCAGCGGACCTTGGCCTCCTCCAGTCCGGCCGGGGTCTCGGCGAACCACAGGTCCGGGTCGACCCGGCACGGCAGGGGACGGCGCACCGGTGCCGGCGCCGGCGAGGGCGCCGGCCGGCGGGGAAGGGAGCCGCCGGTCCGGGGGAGCCCGGTTCGGCGGTGGGATGTCGGACGGTCGGCCGTCGACTGCACTGCCGCTCCTCCTCGTACTCGTCGTCTGCGACCGGCGGGGGCCCGCCGACCGGGAGTCGGGGCGGGTACCGCGGCGGAGATGAGAGAGGCCGCGGAACCCGGTTCGGGTTCCGCGGCCTCGAGGAGGTCCTGTCGAGCGCTAGCTCGAGGGTCTCCCCGAGGAGTGGATCCCGAGGGTGGTGCCGTTGTGCTCGGTGGTGGTGCTCGTGCTGACCTGCTGCGCGTAGCCGGTGGTGCCGGAGGCGTCGGTTGCCGGGGGCACGAAGACGTCGATGCCCGGGAAGTCGAGGCCGGGGACACGGGTGCCGGGGCGCGTGGGAACGGCCGGGGTCAGCGGGAGGGCGCGCAGACGCGCGGCCACGGGCGACTCGATGGCGCAGGCAGCCGTGCGCACGGCGAGGCCCACCGGGCCACGAGCCCCGGCGGGGGCGAGGGTCCACATCGTGCTGATCACGTCGCCCACCTCCTCCGGGGGTCGGATCGCGGCCGTGCGGCCGGTCTCGGGTCCTGGCGCGCCCGAGGGGTCCGCGAGCGCGATCAGGACAGTAGGGGGCCGCCGCGGAGGCGGTCAACGCAATTAACCGGCCCGTGTCCGGGTGGCTCCGGACGTCCGGCTGCCATGACAGAGCGCGACGGTTCAGGAGCCGAGGGTGCTCAGCACGTCCTCGCCGTAGAGCTCGAGCTTGCGAGCGCCGATGCCGGGCAGGGCTGCCAGCTCGCGCAGCGACGCCGGGCGGGTCTCCGCGATGGCCTGCAGGGTCGCGTCGGTGAAGACGACGTAGGCGGGGACCGACGCCGACGCGGCCGTCTCGCTGCGCCAGGCGCGCAGCCGCTCGAACAGCTCCCCCGCCTCGCCCTCGAGCACGACCTTGGCGCGCTTCTGCCGCCGCTGCGGGGGTGCTGCGGTCGGCGTGGACCCGGGGACCAGGCCGTCGAGGAACCGGCTGCGCGGCCGGGACCGGCGGCCGCCGGGGTTGCGGGCCAGCGACCACGACAGCGTCAGCTGCTCCCGGGCGCGGGTGACGGCGACGTAGAGCAGCCGCCGCTCCTCCTCCACCGCGTCCGGCCGGGACAGCGACTGCGAGATCGGCAGCACGCCGTCGACCAGGCCGACGACGAAGACGGCGTCCCACTCCAGGCCTTTGGCCGCGTGCATCGAGGCCAGCGTGACGCCCTGCACGGTGGGGGCGTGCTGCGCGTCGGCGCGAGCGGCCAGGTGCGACACGAAGCCGGCGAGGTCCATCGTCGGGTCCTCGGCGACCAGGTCGACGGCGAGGTCGACCAGCGCGGCGAGGGACTGCCAGCGGTCCCGGGCCGCTCCCCCGGGCGGCGGGCGGTGCTCCACCCAGCCGGTCGAGGCCAGCACGTCGCGCACGGTGGGCACCAGCGCGCCCGGCTCGGTGCCGCCGGCCGCGGCCCCGCGCAGCAACAGGATGGCCTCGCGCACCTCCGGACGCTCGAAGAACCGCTCGCCGCCGCGCAGCACGTAGGGCACACCCACGGCGGCGAGCGCGTTCTCGTAGACCTCGGACTGCGCGTTGATCCGGAACAGGACGGCGATCTCCGCGGCCGGCGTCCCGGCCTCGACGAGGGCGCGGCAGGCCTGGGCGACCGCCGCGGCCTCGGTGGGCTCGTCGGGGTGCTCGAAGAAGCGGGGCGCGGGGCCCTCGGCGCGCTGGCCCAGCAGCCGGAGTCCGGGCAGCCCCTTGCGCGGCGGCGCCTGCCCGATCAGCTTGTTGGCCAGGGCCACGACCTGCGGCGTGGAGCGGTAGTCGCGCTCCAGCTTGACCACCTCGGCGTCCGGGTACCGGTCGGCGAAGCCCAGCAGGTAGTCGGGGTCGGCACCGGTGAACGAGTAGATGGTCTGGTTGGGGTCGCCGACCACGCAGACGTCGGCGCGGCCCCCCAGCCAGGCGTCGAGCAGCCGCTGCTGCAGCGGGTTGACGTCCTGGTACTCGTCGACCACGAAGTGCCGGTACTGCCCGCGCACCTGGCGGGCGACGTCCGGGTGCTCCTCGAGGGCGAAGGCGGTGACCAGCAGCAGGTCCTCGAAGTCCAGCGCGCCGTCGCGCTGCTTGGCCGACTCGTAGCTCGCGTAGACCCGCGCCACCGCTGCGGGCTCGAACGGGGGCTCGCGGCCGGCGGCCTGGGCGCGCGCCGGGTAGTCGTCGGGCGTGGCCAGCGTGGTCTTGGCCCACTCGATCTCGCTGGCGAGGTCGCGCAGGCTGGTGCGGTCGGTGGACAACCGGGACCGGGAGGCGGCCGCCGCCACCAGCCGCAGCTTGTTCTCGACCAGCTCCGGCATCGGCCCGCCGAGCACCCGGGGCGCGAAGTAGCGCAGCTGGCGCATGGCCGCGGCGTGGAACGTGCGCGCCTGGACACCGCCCACGCCCAGCCCGGCAAGCCGGCTCCGCAGCTCACCCGCGGCGCGGGCGGTGAAGGTGACGGCGAGGACCTGCTCGGGCACGAACGCCCCGGTGTGCACGCCGTAGGCGATCCGGTGGGTGATCGTGCGGGTCTTGCCGGTGCCCGCACCGGCAAGGATGCAGACCGGCCCGGACACCGCCTGGGCTGCGGCGCGCTGCTCGTCGTCCAGCTGCGCGAGCACCGCCTCGGCGCCCTGCACCCGGACGTCCCCGGGCGCACCGGCGATCTGCGACATCGGCCTCCCCGTCTCCCGTCGATGGCCAGGACCCATCCTCCCAGCCACCCCCGACACACGGGGGAAGCATCCCCGGGGACGCGGCGTTGTCGCCCCGTGACGGCCGGGCACGCGTGCCCGGACCCCCCGATCTCCCAGGAGGAACGCCTCGATGACCGCCGCACCCGCCGCCGTGACCATGTACACCACCCCCTGGTGCGGGTACTGCGTGCGGCTCAAGAAGCTGATGCAGCGCGAGGGCATCGAGTACGCCGAGGTCGACATCGAGCGCGACCCGGCCGCGGCCGAGCTGGTCATGCAGGCCAACGGGGGCAACCGCACCGTCCCCACGCTGCTCTTCTCCGATGGCAGCGCCCTGACCAACCCCAGCATCGACCAGGTGAAGGCCCAGCTGGAGCAGTCCGCCGGGGCATGACGGCGGGTGGTCCCTCCGCTGCGTTCCGCGGGGGGCATAGTCGTCGAGGACGGCTCGTTACCGTAGCCCCTCGTCCCCGGCTACCCGCCGGGCCCAGCCCCTCGCGGAGGCCGCCCAGTGAGTGAGCGCACCACCCCGGCGCAGTGCCCGCCGACATCGACGTCGTCCGGTTCCGAGGAGACCTCGTGAGTCCCGGGCTGGAGCACGGAACGGCGGCGGACGACCCGTCCGTCGCGGAGCCCACCGTGGTGGTCGCCCGGACCGGCCGCGGCTGGTCGGTGTTCGCCCCCGGCCGCGCCGAGGACGTCGGCGACCTCGTCGAGGGCATGACCCTCGCCGACCTGGTCAGCGAGGAGCTGGGCGCGCAGGTCGAGCCCGACCGCGGCGCGCGTCGGGCCGCCCGCGGTGCCGCCGGCGACGCCGACCCCGACGCCGACCCCCGGGACGTCCGGCTGGCCGCGCTCGAGCGCACCGTCGCCCAGCTCGAGCACGCCCTGGCCGCCCGGGTCTCCACCGAGCGCGCCATCGGGGTGCTCGCCGAACGGCAGGGCACGACGCCGCAGGCCGCCTTCGAGCAGTTGCGGCGCAACGCCCGCTCGCAGGGACGGCCGGTGCCCGAGCTCGCCCGCGAGGTGCTCCACGACCTGGTGGCCGGGTCCGCCCCGGCGGGCGCCGAGGTCCCGGCCCCCCTGCCGCCGGTGCCGCACACCCTGGTGCGGGAACCCGGCCGGGCGCCCCGTACCCGCAGCCGGGCCGGATGCGGCCCCGCGGAGGGCCGGTCCTGACCCGACCGGAGCCGCTCACCCCCGAGGCACTGGCCGACCGGCTGGCCGCACTGCTCGCCGGCACCGACCCCGAGCCCGGGTCGGCCGCCCTGCGCGTGGCGGTGGACGGGCCCGGCGTCGCCGCGCCCGCCGAGCTGGCGGCCGCGGTCGCCGAGCGGTTGCCGCCGCTGGGGCGCCCTGCCGTCGTCGTCCCCGCCGGCGGGTTCCTGCGTCCGGCGTCCCTGCGCTTCGAGCACGGCCGCACCGACCCCGACGCCCGTTACACCGACTGGCTGGACTCCGGCGCGCTGTCCCGCGAGGTGCTCGACCCGGTCGGTCCCGGCGGCTCCGGGGAGTACCTGCCGGTGCTGTGGGACGTCGACCGCGACCGGGCCGCCCGGGCCGTTCCCCGGCCGATGCCACCCCGGGGGGTGCTGCTCGTCCCGGGTGCGCTGCTGCAGGGACTCGGGCTGGCCTTCGACGTCGTCGTCCACCTGCGGGTGGCCCCGGCGGCCCGTCGCCGTCGCACGCCCGCCGAGCAGGCCTGGGAGCTGCCGGCGTTCGACCGCTACGACGACGAGGTGGACCCGGTGGCGCTGGCCGACGCCGTGGTGCTGGCCGACTCCCCCGACCACCCCGCGCTCGTGCTCCAGGGCCGCTTCGGAAAGGACCCCTCTGCCTCCCACCACTCGCAAGCTCGTGGCGGGACCCTGCAGAGGGGCCGAGGGTTCACAGATCCTCCGTGATCCAGCGGTCGATGATGTGCCGGGCGATGGAGACCGCCGGGGGCAGCGCCTGCGGGCCGGCGCCCGAGCGCAGCTCGTCGCGGGTGAACCAGCGGGCCTCCTCGATCTCGGTCGGGTCCAGCCGCAGCGTGAGGTCGCCCTCGGCGCGGGCGGTGTAGCCGAGCATCAGCGACTGCGGGAACGGCCACGGCTGGCTGCCCACGTAGTGGATGTCGGTGACCCGCAGACCGACCTCCTCGGCCACCTCCCGCGCCACCGCGCCCTCGGCGGACTCCCCCGGCTCGACGAAGCCGGCGAGGATCGAGAAGCGCCCCGGCGGCCACACCGCCTGGCGGCCCAGCACGCAGCGGTCGCCGCCGTCGTGGACCAGCATGATCACGGCCGGGTCGGTGCGCGGGAACAGCTCCGCGCCGGTCTCCGGGTCACGCCGCACCCAGCCGGCCCGTTCGATCGTCGTCCGTGCGCCCGACAGCGGGCTGAACCGGTGCCGCGCGTGCCACTCGACCATGGCGATCGCCTCGGCGAGCAGGCCGGCGTCGAGGTCGTCGAGGTCGGCGCCGAGGTCGCGCAGGCCGGCCCAGGTGTCCGCCGGGCGGCCGCCGACGGTCAGCCGCCGGTCGCCGCGGACGGCGGCGTAGGGCACGCCGTCGGCCTCGCCGAGGTAGATCGCGCCCTCGGGCAGCCCGGTCCGCTCCTCCCACAGCAGCCGCGGCCGGCCCCCGTCCTCCTCGACCGGCACGGTGCGCCGCTCGTCGACCGTGAGCACCAGCACCGGGCGGCCGCCGGTCGGGTCGGGCAGCGACCGGGCCAGGTGGCTGCGGTCGTGCGCGGAGCGGGACAGCACCGGCACCGCACCGGCCGGTGAGGGACCGCCCTCCGGCCAGGAGACGCCGTCGCCCGACGGCGGCGGGTTGTCCGCCGGCGTGCTGCCGCCGGCCGGGACGCTCATGCCGCATCCGCCGACGAGACGACCTCGACCGGGCCGAACGCGCGCAGCGGCTCGGCCGCCTGCCCGGCGTCGCCGACGACGACGGCGGTGAGCCCGCCGGGCTGCAGGAATCGGCGCGCGGCCTCCTGCACCTCCTCGACAGTCACCCGGGCCAGCGCCTGCTGGTGCTCGGCCAGCCACTGCGGCGGCAGGCCCGAGCCCGCGAGCGCCGAGAGCGTGCTGGCCAGCCCGGCGTGGGTGGCGGTGGACAGCGCCATGCTGCCGAGCACGTAGCGACGGGCGGCGTCCAGCTCCTCCTCGGTCACCGGCGTGAGGGCCATGCGGCCCAGCTCGTACCAGGTCTCGAGGAACGCCGGCCCGGTGACCTCGGTGGCGACGTCGGCCTCGACGAGGAACGAGGAGGCGGCGGCGAGGTGGTCGACCGAGCTGCGCGGGCTGTAGCTGTAGCCACGCCGCTCGCGGATGTTTTCCACCAGCCGGGAGGAGAAGTAGCCGCCGTAGACCATGTTGGCCAGCCGGACCGCGGGCAGGTCGGGGTCGGTGCGGCCGGGCGCGGTGCCACCCAGGCGCAGGTTGGACTGCACGGCGCCGGGCCGGTCGACCACCTGCAGCGCCCCGGGGGCCAGCTGCGGCACCGGTGGGGCGGCGACCGCCGTCCCCTCGCCGGTCCAACCGGCCAGCGCGGTGCCGACGGCGTCGACGGCGGCGGCCGGGTCGAGGTCGCCGACGAGCACCAGCGTGCTGCCGGCGGGCAGCACCCGCTCGCGGTGCAGCTTGCGCAGCGCCTGGCTGCGGACCGCGGTGACCAGCTCGGCGGCGGGGAGCTGCTCGGCGTACGGGTGGGCGCCGTAGCGGCGGGCGGCCAGCGCGGTGCGCGCGATGACGCCGGGCTGGGAGCGGGCGATGGAGATCCGCTCGGCGACGCGCGCCCGCTCGGCCTCCACCCGGTCGGCCGGGTAGGTCGCGTCGGTGAGCACCTCGGCCAGCACGCCGAGCACGGGGGCGAGGCCCTCGGCTAGCAGCGTGGTGGCGAACAGCAGCCGGTCGGGGTCGGTGGAGACCGACAGCTCCCCGCCGTGGGCCTGCAGCGCCTCGGCGATTCCGGTGGCGTCGTGCGCGCCGGTGCCGAGCAGGACGGCGCCGGAGAGCACCGAGGCGCGGGCGGTGTGCTGCGCGGCGGCGCGCGCGGTCGCGGCGGCGAAGGGGACCCGCAGGCGCAGCTCGACCAGCGGGACGCCGGGCCGCGGGACGACGACCAGCCGCAGGCCGTTGGGCAGCGTCTCCTCGGTGACGGCCAGCTCCGGCTGGGGCCGGGGCTCGCCCAGCGGCGGGATCAGCACGGGGGCGCTCACGAGCCCTCCTCGTTGTCCCCCGCAAGCGGGCGGTACCCCCAGCTCGTCGGCCGCGTTCGCGGCGCTGCTGTGTTCACGGATGAGCTCGCGAGCTCGCTCATCGACGTCCCCCCGTGGCACGCAGCTCGAGGACCGCGACAGTGCCGGGGTCCAGGCCCCGGGCGGCGCTCCGCACCTGCTCGGGGGTGACGGCCGCCAGCCGGGCGGCGAGTTCGCCGGCCAGCTCGGCGCGGCCGTGGACGAGCTCGGCGGTGGCGAAGGCCAGCGTGCGGCCGAGCACCGAGTCGGCCTGGCGCAGCAGCTGAGCCTCGGTGCGGGCCTGCACCCGGGCCAGCTCGTCGGCGGCGACGCCGTCCTCGGCGACCCGGCCGATCTCCTCGTGCACCGCGGTGATCACCTTCTCCGTCGGGACCGACGCCGGGTGGTGCACCTGCGTGGTGAGCAGCGTGGCGTCCCGGACGTCGAAGGGGTCGCCGAACAGGCCCACGTAGCTGCTCTGCGCGATGGCGAGCTGGTCGTCGTGGACCAGCCGCCGCTCCAGCCGGGAGGCGTCGCCCTCGCTGAGCAGCTCGGCCAGCAGCACCGTGCCGAGGTAGGTGTCGAGGTCGCCGACCGGGTCGGGCACCCGCCAGCCGAGGGCGACCGCGGGCGCGGGGGCGAGCGGGTCCTCGACCACGCCGGAGCGGACGGTGGTCGGCGAGGGTTCGCCGGTGGGCGGCGTCGGCGGGACCTCGCGGGCGGCGACGGGACCGAACCAGCGACGCACCAGCTGCTCGGCCTCCCCGACGTCCAGGTCGCCGCCGATGCACAGGACGGCGTTGCCCGGCGCGTAGTAGCGGTGGAAGAAGTCCGCGGCGTCGTCGACGGTCGAGGACTCCAGGTCGACGAACGAGCCGTAGCCGTCGTGGGTGTTGGCGAAGCTCTCGAAGGCGATCACGGGCAGCTGCAGCCACGGGAAGGCGCCGTAGGGGCGGTTGAGCACGTTGACCCGGATCTCCTCCTTCACCACGTCGATCTGGTTGCGGAGGTTCTCCTCCGTGATGGCCGGCGCCGCCATGCGGTCGGCCTCCAGGAAGAGGGCGCGCTCGAGGGCCTCGGCGGGGAGGGCCTCGTAGTAGTTCGTGTAGTCCTGGTGGGTCGAGCCGTTGAAGGTGCCGCCCGCGGCCTGGACCAGCCGGGCGTGCTCCATCTTCGGGACGTTGGCCGAGCCCTGGAACATCAGGTGCTCGAAGAGGTGGGCGAATCCGGTGCGGCCCTGGGGCTCGTTGCGCATCCCGACGTCGTAGGAGACGGTCACGGCGACCACCGGGACGCTGCGGTCCGGCGCCAGCACGACGCGCAGCCCGTTCTCGAGTCGGAAGCGCTCCACCGGGTGCCGGAGGGTGAGGTCGGCCCCAGCTGCAGTCACGTGCCCGACACTAACCGCGCCCCGTCGGCCCCGCCCCGGGCGGCCGGGTGACGATCATGGGCGCTGCGGTGGTGACGCCCGGGCCCGTCCCGACTCCCACGCCGTTGCACCCGCTCCCGCGCCGTTGCACCAGCGCGAACGCGAGGGCAACCGCGCGAGAGTCACGGTGGACGCCGCGGACGGCACGTGGTCGCGGTGCGGTCCCTGGGAGCGGGGGCCCGGAGGGTCCCCCGAGCAGGGACGGGGTTCTCGGGCTCAACGGCAACCGGGGACGGCACGTGGTCGCGGTGCGGTCCGGAGGACCGCCGTGTCACAGCACGTCGATGCCGTCGATGACGCGGTCGATGACCCCGTACAGCTCCGCGTGGGTGTTGGGGATGGAGAGGTAGAGCAGCGCGGGGGCAGGCCGGCCGACGTCGACGAGCAGCAGCGCGGCCCGCTCCCCCGTCGCCTCGTAGCCCCCGACGTCCCAGGAGAGGTCGAACTCCAGCAGGTGCGCGGGGGCGCCGTCGACGGTGCGGGCCTCGTCGCGCAGAACCTCCCGCTCGTTGGGGCTCGGGTAGTAGTTCAGCCGCACGCTGTCGGCGACCTGGGCGAGGGTCGGCTGCAGGCCGCCCGCACCGGGGACGAAGAGCGGCGCCAGCGGCCCGGAGGTGCACTGGGCGATGAACGACCCGCCGTCGGGCGTGACCTCCTGGGTGACCAGGTACTGCCCGGCGACCGAGGTCGTCTCGGCGACGTCCTCCAGGTCGTACTCGAGCCAGCCCTGGCCCAGGTAGGGGTAGGCGATGCCGGCGGCCTCGTCGACGATCCGGAGCGTGCCGGGCGGGAAGGCCGACCCCGACCCGCCGGGCGGCGGCAGCGCGGTCGGGCCCGTGTCGTCGAGGGAGCCGCTGGGCCGGCCGACGAGGAAGCCGACGAGGACGACGAGCACCAGCCCGAGCACCGACAGTCCGACCACCCACCCGGTGCGCTGCGGAGGCCGTCCCGGGCCGGGCGGCGTGGCGGGCTCGGGCGCGCGGGCCGGTGGGCCGGCGGGCGCCTGCACGGCCACGCCCGGACCGACGGGCGTGGTGACGTCGGACCACCCGGCACCGTTCCACCAGCGCACCATCCCGGGGGCGCCGTCGGGGTCGGGGTACCACCCCGGTGGCGCGCTCGACGTACCGGTCACGGCGCCACCCTAGGTCCGCCGGCTGGGAGCCCCGGTCAGCGACGGTCGGCGGCGTCGTCCCACCACGAGACCAGCTCGCGCAGGCCGTCGTCCCCGCCGCCGCGCACCTCGGCGACGGCGAGGGTGGCCGTGTCGTCCCAGGTCCAGCGCAGCTGCGCGTCGCCCTCGGCGTCGAGGGAGCAGGCCAACCGGCCCACCACCCGGTCGTCGTCGCGCAGCTGCAGCCAGCCCTCCGGGTCCTCGCCGCGGCCGCACTCGCGCTCGCTGTCGAGGAGGCGCAGCCCCTGCGACTCGACGTGGGCGGCGAAGGCGGTGGCGGCGCCGTCCCCGGCGTAGAGCGTGTGGGTGCTCGCCGGGGCGCCGTCCTCGTCGGGGTCCCCGGCCGGGCAGTCGAGCCGGGCCAGCGTGCGGCCGTCCCCGGGTGCGGCCGTGCAGCCGGCGGGGTCGACCTCCTCGGGCAGGCTCAGGGCGAGCAGGCGCTCGGCGACGCCGGAGACCTCGCCGGCGGCCGCGTCGGCCCGGCGGTCGGCGGCGACGAGGAGCCCGGCGAGCACCAGCGCCGCGACCGTCGCAGCCGCGGCGAGCACCCACGGCAGCCAGCCGAGCCGGCGCCGGGATCGACCGGCGGGAGGAGCGCCCACGAGGGTCGGCGCGGACGGCGCCGGGGCGGCGGCCGGCACCTGCCGGGTGGTCGAGCGGCCGCCGTCCGCCGGGAGGGGGCCGACCGCCGTCGGGGCGTCGTCCGGCCGGGGCGCCGGGACGCCGCTGCCCGTCAGCGCTCCCCGCGCGGCCTCGGCCAGGTCGCCGGCGCGCTGCCAGCGCCGGTCCGGGTCCTTGGCCAGACCGCGCAGGACGACCTCGTCGAGGGCCGCGGGCAGCCCCGGGCGCAGCGACGACGGCACCGGCGGGGGCTCGTGCAGGTGCGCGGCCATCACCCGCGCCGGGTCGCCGGAGGCGAACGGACGGCGGCCGGTGAGCAGCTCGAAGAGCAGACAGGCCAGGGAATAGACGTCGGCGCGGGCGTCCGGCGGCGTCGGGCCGAACCGCTCGGGGGCCATGTACTCGGTGCTGCCGACCGCGGTGCCGACGGCGGTCAGGGCCGGCCCGGGGCCGTCGTCGGCACCGCGGGCGACGCCGAAATCGGCGAGGTAGGCGAAGTCCTCGCCGGCGGCCGAGGTGGCCAGGTCGCGCCCGTCGGCGCGGCCGACGAGCAGCACGTTGGACGGCTTGACGTCGCGGTGCACCAGCCCCCCGGCGTGGGCGGCGTCGAGCGCGCGGGCGACCTGGCCGACCAGGTCGACGGCGCGGGCGGGGTCCACCGGGCCGGTGCGCCGCAGCAGCGAGTCGAGGTCCTCGCCCTCGACCAGCCGCATGTCGAGGAAGAGCTGACCGTCGATCTCCCCGTAGCGGTGGATGGGGACGACGTGCGGCTCGGTCAGGCGGGCGGCGATGCGCGCCTCGCGGCGGAAGCGGTCGCGGTACCCCTCGTCCTGGGCCCACTGCGGGTGCAGCACCTTCAGGGCGACGTCCCGCTCGTGGTCGTCGTCGTGCGCCCGCAGCACCTGGCCCATGCCGCCGCGGCCGAGGACGCCGAGGACGCGGTAGGGGCCGAACCGGCCGCCGTCCTGCTGCGCCGTCACCGTGGGCGCAGCGGCACGGCCGCGAGCTCCCGCCACAGGTGCGCGACCGCCTCGGCGCCGCGGTACAGCATCGGCAGCAGCACCCGCTCGTTGGGTGAGTGGATGCGGTCGGTGGGCAGCCCGGCGCCCAGGAAGAGCAGCGGTGCGCCGAGGACGTCGACCAGGTCGGCCTCCGGTCCGCTGCCACCCTCGCGGGTGAACAGCACGTCGGCGGGGTCGCGATCGAAGGCCTGGCCGATCGCGGTCAGCAGCGCGGCCATCGCCGGGGAGTCCAGGTCGCTGGCGCACGGGGAGACGCCGCCGGCCGGGACGTGCACGTCGGCCTGGATGCCCGCGGGCAGGTTCGCCGCCACCCAGCCGCGCACCTGGTCGGCGAGGTCGGCGGGGCGCTGGTCGGCGACCAGCCGGAAGGTGATCTTGGCGTGCGCCTCGGCCGGGATGATCGTCTTGTGGCCGGGACCGGTGTAGCCGCCCCACATGCCGTTGACCTCCGCGGTGGGCCGCGCGCCGATCCGCTCCAGGGTGGTGAAGCCCTCCTCGCCGGTGGCGACGCGGGAGGCGGCGGGCCCGGCCAGCCAGGCGGCCTCGTCGAAGGGCACGCGCGCCATGAGCTCGCGCTCGCGGTCGGGAAGCTCCCTGACCTTCTCGTAGAAGCCGGGCAGGGTGACCCGACCGTGTGCGTCGTGCAGGCTCGCCAGCAGGGTGGCCATCGCGTGCAGCGGGTTGGGGACGCCGCCGCCGAAGGAGCCCGAGTGCAGGTCGACGGCCGGCCCGCGCAGGGTGATCTCGGCGTCGGCCAGCCCGCGCATGGCGACCACGGCACTGGGGACGTCGGAGGCGGCCATCCCGGTGTCGCTGACCACGACGACGTCGCAGCGCAGCCGGTCGGTGCGCTCGCGCAGCAGCGCGGCGAAGTGCGGCGACCCGGACTCCTCCTCGCCCTCGACCAGCACCTTCACGGTCACCGCCGGGGTGTCCCGGCCGGTGGCGGCCAGGTGCGCGCGCATGCCGAGCAGGTGCATCGCGACGTTGCCCTTGTCGTCGATGGCGCCGCGGGCGTGCAGCTCCGGGCCGTCGGGGCCCTCCACGCGGGTCGGCTCGAACGGCGGGTGCTCCCACAGCTCCAGCGGGTCGACCGGCTGCACGTCGTGGTGGCCGTAGACGAGGGCGACCGGCGCGCCGTCGTCCGCCGACGGCCACTCCGCGTAGACGGCCGGCGCCCCGCCGGTCTCCCACACCTCCACGACCGGGAAGCCGGTGCGGCGCAGCGCGTCGGCCAGCCACTGCGCACTCGCGGCGACGTGGGGCGCGTGGGCCGGGTCGGCGGAGATCGACGGGATCCGCACCCACGCGTCGAGGTCGGCGTGCAGGTCGTCGAGGTGTGCGGTGACGAAGTCGCGTTCCGGGCTGCTCACGGCTGCCGACGGTAGCGTCGGCCGCATGCCGGGACAGCTGCTGCGGGTGGACGTCGGCGACCTCACCTTCGACGTCCGGGCCGACGGGCCGGACGACGGCCGCCCGGTGCTGCTGCTCCACGGCTTCCCGGAGACGTCGGCGTCGTGGGCCGCGGTGACGCCTCGGCTGACCGAGGCGGGGCTGCGCACCTACGCCGTCGACCAGCTGGGCTACTCCCCCGGCGCCCGGCCGGCCGAGGTCGAGGCCTACGCGCTGACCAACCTGGCGCAGGTCACCGCCGACCTGATGACCGCGATGGACGTGCCGGTGGCCGACGTCGTCGGGCACGACTGGGGCGCCAACGTCGCCTGGGCGCTGGCCGCGTGGCACGAGGACCGGGTGCGCTCGCTGACCGCCGTCTCGGTGCCGCACCCCACGGCGTTCACCACGGCCTTCCGCTCCGACCCGGAGCAGAAGGAGCGCTCGGCCTACATCCGGCTGTTCTGGCAGGAGGGCAAGGCCGAGGAGGTGCTGCTGGCCGACGACGCCCGGCGGATGCGGCGGATGTTCGGGGACGCCGTCCCGGCCGAGGCGGTCGACGAGTACGTGGCCGTGCTGTCGGCGCCGGGCGCGCTGACCGCGGCGCTCAACTGGTACCGGGCGATGAGCTCGGC
>DATIMX010000383.1:0-3216 GCA_035474935.1 Geodermatophilus sp.
CCGAGGTCGCTGACGTCATCGAGTACGAGGTCGAGGAAGACGGCAGCTACCACTGGACCATGTGGGCGTGGACGGGCGCCGGCGTCCCGTCGATCCCGCGCCAGGAGGCCCCGACCGGTGCGATGGCCTGACCGATCTCGGTGACGGGGCCGGGGTCACAGGCCCCGGGTCCCGGTGGCACGGCCGGATCCGCTCCCGGCAGGTCCCGTCCGCCGGCCCGGCTCAGCGCGTCCGCCGTGCGGGGGCCGCTCACCAGCCCCGCGCCCGCCACTCGTCCAGGTGGGGCCGCTCGGCGCCCAGCGTCGTGTCCTTCCCGTGCCCGGGGTAGACCCACGTCTCGTCGGGCAGCGCGCCGAACAGCCGCTCCTCGACGTCGTCGACGAGGCTCGTGAAGTCCTCCGGCGACCAGGTCTTGCCCACCCCGCCGGGGAAGAGACTGTCTCCGGTGAACAGGTGCGTGCCGGCGCCCTCGGGCCCGCGCCAGAGCAGCGCGATGCTGCCCGGCGTGTGGCCGCGCAGGTGGATGACCTCGAGGGTCTGCCCGCCGACGCGGACCGTGTCACCGTGCACCACCGGCCGCTGCACGGGCACGGGCAGGTCGTCGGCGTCGGCGGGGTGCGCGACGGTGACCGCGCCGGTCGCCTCGACCACCTGGGGCAGCGCGCGGTGGTGGTCCCAGTGCCCGTGCGTGGTGACGACGGTGTGCACGGCGGCGTCCCCGATGAGGGCGCGCAGCGCCTCCGGCTCGGCCGCGGCGTCGATGAGCAGCGCCTCGCCGGTCTCCGGGTCGCGCAGCAGGTACGCGTTGTTGGCCATCTCGCTGACCGCCAGCTTGCTGATCGTCAGTCCCGGCAGCTGCCGGACGTCGGCCGGCCCGCCCACCTCGACGTCCCCGGTGTAGCCCATCCCGTGCCTCCCGTTCGGAGAGTGTCGGCGGCCGCGGTTACGGTCCAGGCATGGACGCTAGCGGAGGTCTCACGGCCGGTCGGATCGTCGGGCTCCCGGCCACCGAGCTGGCCACCCGCGTCCGGTCGGGCGAGCTGACCGCGGTCGAGGTCGTCCGCGCCCACCTGGCCCACCTCGACGCGGTCGAGCCGCGCCTCAGCGCCTTCCGCGTCGTCCGCCGCGAGGCCGCCCTGGCCGAGGCGCACGCCGTCGACACCGCGCTCACCCGCTTCGCGATGCCGCTGGCCGGGGTGCCGGTCGCGGTCAAGGACAACGTCGCTGTCGCCGGTGAGGTCTGCACCGACGGCTCCGCCGCCCGCACCGGGCCGCCGGAGACCCGCGACGCCGAGGTGGTGAGACGGCTGCGCCGGGCCGGGGCGGTCGTCGTCGGCATCACGCGCGTGCCCGAGCTGTGCCTCTACGGCGCCACCGACGGGCCGGGCACGGTCACCCGCAACCCCTGGGACACGGCGCGGTCGCCGGCCGGCAGCTCCGGCGGCAGCGCGGCGGCGGTCGCCTCCGGCGCGGTCGCGCGCGCCCACGGCAACGACGGCATGGGCTCGCTGCGGCTGCCCGCCGCCGCATGCGGGCTGGTCACCCTCAAACCCGGCCGGGGCGTCGTGCCCGCCGGCATCGGCGCGGACGACTGGTCCGGCATGGCCGTCAACGGCGCGCTGGCCACCACGGTCGCCGACCTCGCCGTGGCGCACGCCGTGCTGGCCGGCGAGGAGCCCACCCCGCTCGAGGCGCCCGGCCGGCCCCTGCGCATCGCCGTCTCCACCCGCTCCCCGGTGCCCGGCACGCGCGCCGACGGGCCCGCCCGCGCGGCAGTCGACACGGTCGTCGCGGCCCTCACCGCGGCCGGCCACACCGTCGTCCGCCGCGACCCGCCGATCTCCACCGGGGCCGCGGCCGGCGCGCTGGCCCGCTGGATGGCCGGCGCCGCCGACGACGCCGCGCACCTCGGCATCCCGCTGGCCGACCTCCAGCCGCGCAGCCGCACGCACGCGCGCATCGGCCGCGCCGTCCGGGCCGCCGGCCTCGTCCGCCCGGGGACGGCCGAGCGGTTCCGCGACCGGATGACCGCCTTCTTCTCGGACGTCGATCTGCTGCTCAGCCCGGTCACGACCGGCCCGCCGCTGCCCGCCCGGCCCTGGCACGAGCGCTCGTTCCTGGCCAACGTGACGGCCAACGCGCGCTGGGCGCCGTGGACGGCGGCCTGGAACCTGGCCGGCCTCCCGGCCCTCGTGCTGCCCGCCGGCACCCGCCCCACGGGGCAGCCGCTGGCGGTCCAGCTGGTCGGCCCCCCGGGTGCCGAGAGACGACTACTCTGGCTGGCCGGAGAGCTGGAGCGTCGGCTGCCCTGGCGTCGTCACGCTCCGGTCTTCGACCCCGCCGGAGCGTCGTCCCCGGCTCCCGTCTGAGCACCCCGACGAGCGGCAACGTCGCCGTCGTCACGGATTGCACCCGGGCGGTGACGGCGTTGTCCGTATCGACATCTCCACCGCGGGCCCGGCGCGACCGGCCGGCCCGGCTGACCGACAGGGATCACATTGGACCGTCTCGTCGTCCGCGGCGCCCGCGAGCACAACCTCAAGGACGTCCACCTCGACCTGCCCCGCGACGCGCTGATCGTCTTCACGGGGCTGTCCGGCTCGGGGAAGTCCAGCCTCGCCTTCGACACGATCTTCGCCGAGGGCCAGCGCCGCTACGTCGAGTCGCTGTCGGCCTACGCCCGCCAGTTCCTCGGGCAGATGGACAAGCCCGACGTCGACTTCATCGAGGGCCTCTCGCCCGCGGTGTCGATCGACCAGAAGTCGACCAACCGCAACCCGCGGTCGACCGTGGGCACGATCACCGAGGTCTACGACTACCTGCGCCTGCTGTTCGCGCGCGCCGGCACGCAGTTCTGCCCGGTGTGCGGCGAGCGGGTGACCGCCCAGACGCCGCAGCAGATCGTCGACCGGCTGCTCGAGCTCCCCGAGGGCACCCGCTACCAGGTCCTCGCGCCGGTCGTCCGGGGGCGCAAGGGCGAGTACGCCGACCTGTTCAAGGAGCTCCAGGCCAAGGGGTTCGCCCGTGCGCGGGTGGACGGCGAGGTCGTCCAGCTGAGCGCACCGCCGACGCTGGAGAAGAAGCTCAAGCACGACATCGAGGTGGTCATCGACCGCCTCGTGTCGCGCGAGGGCGTGCGCCGCCGCCTCACGGACTCGGTCGAGACCGCGCTCGGCCTGGCGGGCGGCCTGCTGGTCGTGGAGCTGGTCGACGCCG
>DATIMX010000384.1:0-3795 GCA_035474935.1 Geodermatophilus sp.
TCGCATGGGCCAGCAGGTCCAGCGCGCCCAACGTGTCCTCGTGCACGAACAGTTGCAGGCACAACATGCTGCCCACTCCCCGCTCTGCGGCGCGGGGGCCGAGGACCGGCCAGCGGGGGTCGGCGGCCAGGTCGTCGACCCGGACCGTCTGCTGTTGCCACATGGCGTCCAGGCAGGGCCCCTCGCCGGTCTGGTTCTGCAGGCCGTCGAACCACCGGGCCAGGTCTCCGGTGGCCGCCGCTGAATAGACGTGGCGGCGTGCGCGGACCATGGTGATCGTGGCCTCGTCGGCACCGGGCACCATCGCCACCGCCAGGCTCACCACGCGGTCGACCACCTGCTCAGGAGCGAGCTGCTGCTGCAGGCCACGCGCGGCCTCGGCCAGTCGCCGGGCCAGCTCGTCCAGGGCGGCCGTCGTGCCGGTGTCCTGCGCCGAGGGCTGCCCCCGCTGATGCGGAATCTCACCGCCCGGAGTGCTCACAACGCACCCTGGCACGGGCCGGCCCGACCAGGAAGTGCCGCTGCACGGGCGGCCCCGCGTGCGGCGTTCACACATGCAGGGCCTGACCCGCTGCCGTGCCATGGCGCGACGGCGGGCTGCGTTCAGCACCACACATCGGCGTGCGGCCCGCGTTCCAGCGGGACCGGCCCGGCTCGAGGCCGGCCGGGCGCAGGGCGCGGCCCCGGACAAGCCCCACAGGCCACCACAAGATCTCCCAGGACAGGCCTCAGGAGGACCTCGCTATCCCCCGCTGCTCGCGGGCTCGCGGCGGGACCCTGCAGCGAGGCCACCGCCGCAGGTCACCGCAGCGGTCCCGGCCCCTGCGTCCGGCCGGTGCGGCGCAGGTAGAGCAGCCCGACGACCGGGAGCACCAGCGGGATGAACAGGTAGCCGCGGCCGTACGCCGACCACACCGTCTCGTCGGGGAAGGCGGCGCGGTCCACCAGCGACAGCGTGCCGACGACGAGGACGCCGACCAGCTCGACGGTGATCGCGACCAGGGCGACCCGGCGTCCCCCGCGGGCCAGGGCCACGGTGGCGACGACGTAGACGACGGCGGCCAGCGCGGAGAGCAGGTAGGCCACCGGGGCCTCGGCGAAGCGGGTCGAGAGCTGGACGGCGGCCCGCGCGCCGGCGGCGAGGGCGAAGACGCCGTACACCGCGACCAGCACCCGGCCGGGCCCGCCCGCGGTCCCCGACCTGTCCCCCGTCGTCTCAGCCACCCGGCGCCTCCCACAGCTCCTGCAGCCGCCAGATCATCACGCCGACCGCCCCGGCCGCCACGGCGAGCACGGTGCCCGCCCAGCGGCTCGGTTCCGTCCGCGCCCACAGCGCCCCGGCGACGGGCAGCAGCACGATGCCGGCCAGGTAGCTGAGGAAGGTCGGGGTGTCGGCCAGCCGCTCCCCGCGCAGCAGGGCGACGACGGCGAGGACCACCTGCACCAGCAGCAGGACCTCCAGCAGTCCTGCGCCCCACAGGTGCAGCAGGCCGATCCGTCGACGGGCGAGGGTGGAGGCGACCCCGGCCAGGGCCAGGAGCCCGGCGGTGACGGTCACCGCGACCACCAGCGGGAGGGTCACCGGGCAGACCCCGTGGTGGGAGCGAGCACGGCCGCCATCCTCCCGCGCAGCGAGGACGTCCCGGTCACCCCCTGGTACCGGGCGCTGCGCACGCCGACCGGGGGCCTCTTTCAGCGGTGCACGCTGGACATGTCCGGGTAGCGGTCGCCCGCCGTGGCGCCCACGGGCGCGGCCTCGTCCAGCCGGCGCAGGTCATCGTCGGTCAGCCGGACGTCGGCGGCCGCGGCGTTCTCCTCGAGGTAGGCCACCCGCTTGGTGCCCGGGATCGGCACGATGGTCGGGTTGCCCGCGCGGTCGCTCTGCGCCATCACCCAGGCCAGCGCGAGCTGGGTGGCGGTCACGCCCTTCTCGTCGGCGATCTCGCGGACCCGGTCGACGAGCTCCAGGTTCCTCGCGAAGTTCTCGCCCTGGAAGCGCGGGTTGTTCCGGCGGAAGTCGTCGGGGGCGAGGTCGTCGATGCTGCGGATCCGGCCGGAGAGGAAGCCGCGGCCGATCGGTGAGTAGGCGACGAAGCCGATGCCGAGCTCGGCGCAGGTGGCCAGCACGCCGTCGTCCTCGGGGTCGCGGGTCCACAGCGAGTACTCGGTCTGGACGGCGGTCACCGGCTGCACCGCGTGCGCCCGGCGGATGGTCTCCGGCGCGGCCTCGGAGATGCCGACGTGGCGCACCTTGCCCGCCTCGATCAGCTCCCCCAGCGCGCCCCAGGTGTCCTCGACCGGGACGGTGGTGTCGACCCGGTGCTGGTAGTAGAGGTCGAGAACGTCGACGCCGAGCCGCTGCAGCGAGGCGTCGCAGGCGCGGTGCACGTAGTCGGGCCTGCCGTTGATGCCGAGGAACGAGCCGTCCTCACCGCGCTCGTTGCCGAACTTGGTGGCGAGCACCACCTCGTCGCGCCGGCCGGCGATGGCCTTCCCGACGAGCCGCTCGTTGGTGAAGGGGCCGTACATGTCCGCGGTGTCGAGGAAGGTGACGCCGAGGTCCAGCGCCCGCTGGATGGTGCGCTCGGCCTCCGCCTGGTCCCCGGTGCCGTAGAACTCGCTCATCCCCATGCAGCCCAGTCCCTGGGCCGGGACGGTCAGCCGTCCCAGTGTGCGGATCTCCATGGTCACTCCCCTGCCCGGCAGGACCCGGTTGACACGTGCAACGAGGGGTGTGACAAGTTAGGACTGCCTCACTTAGCCAAGCCTCACCTATGTACGACAGGAGCACGATGCGCACGCAGGCCCGGCCGCTGGCCGCCCTCTCCCTCACCGTGGCGACCGCCCTCGCCGTCAGCGCCTGCGGCGGCAGCGAGGACACCACCGCCGAGGCCGCCGCGGGAACCGACGAGGTCACCGTTCCCCACGCGCAGGGCGAGACCGCCGTCCCGGCCGACCCGGAGAAGGTCGTCGTCTTCGACGTCGGCGTGCTGTCGACGCTGGACAGCCTCGGCGTCGAGGTGGCCGGCGTGCCGGAGGCGACCTACCCGGAGTCGCTGGCGAAGTACTCGGGGGACGAGTACGCCAAGGTCGGCTCGCTGTTCGAGCCGGACTACGAGGCGGTCAACGCCCTCGAGCCGGACCTGATCATCGTCGGCGGGCGCTCGGCCGCGGTGTACCCCGAGCTCGCCGAGATCGCCCCCACCATCGACCTGACGGTCGACAACCAGGACTTCCTGGCCTCCTTCGAGGAGCGGGTGACCACCCTGGCGGAGGTCTTCGGCCAGGAGGAGGCCGTCGCCGACCGGCTGGCCGCGCTCGACCAGCGGGTCGCCGAGGTGCAGGCGGCCGCGCAGGGTGCCGGCGACGCGCTGTTCGTGATGACCAACGCCGGCGAGGTCAGCGCCTACGGCCCCGACACCCGCTTCGGCCTGGTCTACGACGAGCTGGGGCTCACCCCCACCGACGAGGGGCTGACCGCCGCTGACCACGGCGACGCCGTCTCCTTCGAGTACATCGCCGAGAAGGACCCCGACATCCTGCTGGTGCTCGACCGTGACGCCGCCATCGGCGAGTCGGGTCAGGCCGCGCAGCAGGTGCTCGACAACGAGCTGGTCCGCGGGACGACGGCGTGGGAGGACGGCGACGTCCACTACCTCGACTCGTCCGTCTGGTACATCGCGCCGAACGGCCTGCCGTCGGTCGAGCAGATGGTCGAGGAGGTCGGCGCGGCCGTCGCCTGACCCGATGACGAGTACCGACGAACGACGCGGCGGCGCCGCATCCACCGGGGTG
>DATIMX010000385.1:0-2332 GCA_035474935.1 Geodermatophilus sp.
GGCACCTCGTGCCCGGACCACTTCCTGCGCACCAAGGTCAAACCGCTGGTCGTCGACCTGCCGGGCACGGCGTCGGTGGAGGAGATCCTCGCCCGGCTGCCCGAGCTGCACCAGGCGTACCGCGCCGACTACCAGGCCTACTACGACCGCCACGCGACCCCGGACTCCCCGGCGATCCGGGGCGCGGACCCGGCCATCGTGCTCGTCCCGGGCGTCGGGATGTTCTCCTTCGGCAAGGACAAGCAGACCGCGCGGGTGGCCGGCGAGTTCTACGTCAACGCGATCAACGTGATGCGCGGCGCCGAGTCGGTGTCGACCTACGCGCCGATCGCGGAGTCGGAGAAGTTCCGCATCGAGTACTGGGCGCTCGAGGAGGCCAAGCTCCAGCGCCTGCCGAAGCCCAAGGCGCTGGCCACCCGGATCGCATTCGTCACCGGCGCCGGGTCGGGGATCGGCAAGGCCATCGCCCGCCGGGTCTCGGCCGAGGGCGCCTGCGTCGTCGTCGCCGACCTGAACCTGGACAACGCGCAGGCCGTCGCGGACGAGCTGGGCGGCCCGGACAAGGCCGTCGCCGTCAAAGTCGACGTGTCCGACGAGGACGCGGTCACCGCCGCCCTGGCGGAGGGGGTGCTCGCGTTCGGCGGGGTGGACCTGGTGGTCAACAACGCCGGGCTGTCGCTGTCCAAGCCGCTGCTCGAGACCACCGTGGCCGACTGGGACCTACAGCACGACGTCATGGCCAAGGGATCGTTCCTGGTCTCCCGTGAGGCCGCGCGGGCGATGATCGCCCAGGACCTCGGCGGCGACATCATCTACATCTCGTCGAAGAACTCCGTGTTCGCCGGCCCGAACAACATCGCCTACTCCGCCGTCAAGGCCGACCAGGCCCACCAGGTCCGGCTGCTCGCCGCCGAGCTGGGTGGCCACGGGATCCGGGTCAACGGCATCAACCCCGACGGCGTCGTCCGCGGCTCGGGGATCTTCGCCGGCGGCTGGGGCGCCAAGCGTGCCGAGGTCTACGGGGTCAAGGAGGAAGACCTGGGCGCCTACTACGCCAAGCGCACCCTGCTGGGCCGCGAGGTGCTGCCCGAACACGTCGCCGACGCCGTGTTCGCGTTGACCGGTGGCGATCTGTCGCAGACCACCGGCCTGCACGTGCCGGTCGACTCCGGCGTCGCCGCGGCGTTCCTCCGATGAGTGCGGCTGCGTTCGCGGCGGTCGACCTCGGGGCGTCCAGCGGGCGGGTCATGCTCGGCCGGGTCGGGCCCGACACCCTCGAGCTGACCGAGGTCAACCGGTTCCGCAACGGCGCGATCCGGCTTCCCGACGGCATGTACTGGGACGTCCTCGGCCTCTACCAGGACATCGTCACCGGCCTGCGCGGCGCGGTGCGGCAGACCGATGTGCTGGCCGGTCTGGGCATCGACACCTGGGGCGTCGACTACGGCCTGCTCGACGCGAACGGCGCGCTGCGCGGCAACCCGCACTCCTACCGCGACCCGCGCAGCGAGGCGGCGATCGAGAAGGTCCACCAGCAGATCGACCCGTCGCGGCTCTACGCCGTCAGCGGGCTGCAGGTCATCTCGATCAACAGCATCTACCAGCTGGCGGCCGAACCCGACCTCCAGCACGCGCACCGCTTCCTCCTGATCCCGGACCTGCTCGGCTACTGGCTCACCGGCCGGGAGGCCGCGGAGGAGACGATCGCCTCCACGACCGGCCTCGTCGACGCCCGCACCGGCCTCTGGGCGCCGGAGCTGGTCGAGGCGCTGGGCCTGCCCGCCGGACTGCTGCCCGAGATCGTCCCCGCCGGACAGGTCCTGGCGCCGCTGTCGCCGACCGTCCGCGAGGAGCTGGGGACGGACCAGGAGCCGCTGCTCACCACCGTCGGCTCGCACGACACCGCCTCGGCGGTCGTCGGAGTGCCCGCCACCGGCCCGAACTTCGGGTACGTCTCCTGCGGGACGTGGGCGCTCGTCGGCATCGAGCTGGACGCGCCCGTGCTGACCGAGGACAGCAGGCGGGCCAACTTCACCAACGAGCGCGGCGTCGACGGCACCATCCGCTACTCGCGCAACGTCATGGGGCTCTGGCTCCTGTCGGAGTCGATCCGGTGGTGGAACCTGCGCGGCGGTGAGCTCGACCTGCAGGACCTCCTCGACGCGGCCGCGGCCCTGCCGCCGGGCCCGCGGATCGACCTGACCGACCCGGCCCTCCTCCAACCGGGCGACATGCCGGGCCGCATCGTGCGGGCCTGCCGCGAGGCGGGGGAGCGGGTTCCGGAGGGCCCGGCCGAGGTCGTCCGGTGCATCCTCGACAACCTCGCTGCGGC
>DATIMX010000386.1:0-8701 GCA_035474935.1 Geodermatophilus sp.
AGAGCGCTCGCCGTCGGTCGAGGGACCGGTGGTGGCCGGCGAACCGGTCGAGGATCTCCTCGGCGATCGTGCGTCAGGTGGAGGGTGGGGGCGTCACTCCAACGGCTGGCATCGTCGGGATGCCGGGGTCGACCGCAGGAGGCGCCGCACCCGTGAGCAGGGCCCGCACACTCGCTCAGGTGTACCGCCACTTCGGTGAGGTCGACGCCGCCGGGACATCGCCGCTGTACGAGCGCGTCGCCGTCGCCCTGAGCGAGTCCGACGAGGCGCTGCGCGCCATCGAGGCGGCGCCGGCGCGCAAGCGGCACCCCACGGTGATCCTCGCGGCGCTGCACGACCTCGCCCTCGCCGGACGCGCCCCGGCGCTCGCCGCGGCCTGTGCCGCGGCCGACGGCGACGCTGCCGCCGGCGCGGCGATCGACACGCTGCTGCGGATGACCGACTCGGTCGTGGCCATCGCCGTGCGCCGGCGGACGCAGACCTTCGAGACCGGACGCTGCGCCGTGCTGTACCCGGCCATCGCCGAGGCGGCGCGCCGGGTGGGTGCGCCCGCGGTCGGGCTGATCGACGTGGGCCGTTCGGCCGGGCTCAACCTCCACGTCGACCGGGTCGGCATCACGTACAGCGACGGACGATCGCTGGGCGACCCGTCATCTCCCGTGCAGCTGTCGGCGTCGATCGTGGGGAACCGGCCCGTCCCGACGGGGGCGGTGCCCGAGGTCGTCGCCCGGATCGGCGTCGACCGCGATCCGGTCGACGTGACCGACGCCGATGACGCCCGGTGGTTGCGCGCCTGCCTGTGGCCGGACCGGCCGGAGCGGGTCGCGAGGCTGGACGCGGAGATGGCGTTGGTGGCGGCGGCCCCTCCGCTGCTGCTGCGAGGGAACGCCGTCGAGGTGCTGCCCGACGCCTTCGCCCGGGTGCCCGCGGATGCCCTGCCCGTCGTCACCACGACGTGGGCGCTGTCGCGCTTCCCGCTCGAGAGCCGCCTGCGCTTCCTGCACCGCCTCGACGAAGCGGCGGTCGGCCGCACGGTGGCGTGGGTGTCGGCGGAGGGGGTCGGCGTCGCGCCGGCGATACCGACACTCGGCGATCGCCGCGCATCTGGCCACAGCACCATCGGCCTGGCGGTGTTCGACCGGTCGGCTCTGCGCGCCGAGGCCCTCGGCCGCTGCTGGTCGCGGGGCTCCTTGCTCGCGTGGCTGGCGGACTCGTGAGGCAGTCGATCCGGGATCGGGCGATCCGCGTCGCCTCGTCGAGCCGACGACAGGCTCCGCCGGTGGCACCGGAGCCGCAGCTGCCTGCGACCGCGCATCGTGACGGGCCCTCGACGCGCCGCTCTGGGCGGCGGCAGGATGCCCGGTGACCCACCGTCCTCACCCGAGGACACGAGGGGGTGGGCGGCCGCAGGAGGACCTCGTGCCGCACCCCTTCCAGCGCCCGGACGACGACGTACCGAGCTCTCCCGCCGGGATCACCCGGCGGCGCGTGCTGCAGGCCGGCGGACTGCTCGCTGCGGCCGCCGCACTGCCGATCCCGTGGGCTCCGCCCGCGCGAGCGGTGGCCGGTTCCCCCACGACGCTGCGGCAGGGCACCAACGTCATGGTCGCCGCCGCACCCGGCGGACAGGAGCTCGCCCTCGACCTGGTCGTGTCGATCTGGGTGCTGCCGACCGGCGGCGGCCCGGCCCGCCGGCTCACCGACGACCTGCAGGACGCCACCCGGCCCGCCTGGTCGCCGGACGGGCGGACGATCGCGTTCCAGTCCTACCGGGACGGCAACTTCCACCTGTGGACGGTGCGTCCCGACGGCAGCGGGCTGACTCAGCACACCTCCGGCCCCCACGACCACCGGGAGCCGCGGTGGCTGCCGGACGGGTCCGGGCTGGTGTTCTCGTCCGACCGCGCGGGTGCCGGCACCTACGACCTGCACCTGCTCGACCTCGCCACCGGCCAGGTCCGCGCCCTCACCGAGGGCCCGGGTGAGGACGGGGAGCCCACGGTGTCGCCGGACGGCGCCCGGGTGGCCTTCACCGTCGACGCCACCCGCATCGACGAGGTGGTGCTCGCCGGCGGCGCCCGCCGCACGCTGGTGCCCGCCGTCGAGGGCACCTCCGTCTACGGCCCGTCGTACTCCCCCGGCTCGGGTCGGCTGGCCCACGTGCGCCTGACCGGCGCCCGCAGCGACCTCGTGGTCGACGGCAAGGAGGCCACCCGGGGACGCGACGTCTTCGCCCTGCCGCCGTCGTGGCTGTCCGACGACGAGCTGGTCTACACCGCCGACGGGCGCATCTGGCGGCAGCTGGTCGACGGGCCCCCCGACGAGGTCCCGTTCGCCGCGGTCGTGCCCGTGCAGACGCGCCGCCCGCAGTCCCGGCCCGTGGACCTGGACTCCTCGGACACGCGGCAGGCGCTCGGCATCGCCGGCCCGGTCGCCTCGCGGGACGGTCGCCGGATCGCCTTCCGCGCCCTGAACGCGCTGTGGACCGCCGACCTGGCGGGGGGCGGCCGACCGCGCCGCCTGCTCGGGAACGGGTACTTCCACGCCGACCCGGACTTCTCCCCCGACGGCCGCAGCCTCGTGTACTCCAGCGACCGGGCCGGCGAGGCCGACCTGTGGCTGCGCGACCTGACCACCGGCGTCGACCGCCGGGTCACCGCCCTGACGGGGGCGCAGACGGCACCGCGCTTCTCACCCGACGGGCGGCAGATCGCCTACCAGGACCAGAACGGCGTGGGCAGCGTCCTGGACCTCGACACCCTGCAGATCCGGCAGGTCACCCCGGCTCTCTTCCAGCCCGGCCGGATGAGCTGGTCCCCCGACGGGCGCACGCTGGTCCTGGCCGCGGTCAAGCCGTTCTCCGGGCGCTTCCGGGAGGGCACCAGCCAGCTGCTGTTCGTCGACGTCGCCTCCGGCGCGCTGGAGTACGTCGAACCGATGCCGTTCCGCTCGCTGTCGACGCGCGGCGACGACGGTCCGGTCTTCTCCCCCGACGGGCGGCACCTGGCCTTCGTCGTCGAGAGCCTGCTGCACGTCGTGCCGGTCGGCCCGACCGGCCGGCCCACGGGCACCCCGCGGGCGGTGACCAGCGAGATCACCGACTCCCCGGTCTGGCTCGACGAGCGCACGCTGCTCTACCTCAGCGGCGGGCGGCTGCGGCGGACGACCATCGCCGGTGACCCGGCGGTCACGGTCCCGCTGGACCTCCGCTACGCCCGGGCCACGGTGCGGGAACCGCAGGTCGTCCACGCCGGCCGGCTCTGGGACGGCGTCGCGCAGCAGCTGCGCTCGGACGTCGACATCGTGCTCGACGGGCCGCGCATCGCCGCGGTGCACCCGCACGACCCCGCCCGCCGTCCCGACGTCGACGCCTCCGGGCTCACCGTGATGCCCGGGCTCATCGACGCCCACAACCACTGGCACCTGCGCGGGCGGGCCTGGGGAGCGCGGCAGGGTCTGGTCTGGCTCAGCTACGGCGTCACGACGACGCGCTCGCCGGGCGACCCCGCCTACCAGATGCAGGAGACCCGCGAGGCGCTCACCGCGGGCACCCTGGTCGGCCCGCGCCTGTTCGCGACCGGTGAGGCGATCGACGGCTCGCGCGTCTACTACAACTTCATGCGGCCCACGCTGTCGCTCGAGCAGGTGGACCTGGAGATGCAGCGTGCCCGCCGGCTGCGCTACGACCTGGTCAAGACCTACGTGCGCCTGCCGGTGCGCCTGCAGCAGCGTGCCGTGCAGGTGGCCCACGACCTGCGGTTGCGGCTGACGTCGCACTACCTCTACCCGGCCGCCACGATCGGCATGGACGGGATGGAGCACACCGGCGCCACCAACCGCCTGGGCTATTCGCAGACGGTCAGCCGCCTGGGGCGCGCCTACGACGACGTGGTCACCCTGTTCACCACGTCCGGGATGTCGATCACCCCGACGCTGTTCAACTCCACGGTCGTGCACGTCGACGACCCGGCGTTGGTCGAGGACCGGCGCACCCGCACGCTGTACCCGGCGTGGGAGTACCAGCTGCTGCTGGACCGGGTGGCGCAGGCCGCCGGTCCGGCCGGTGCGACGACCCGTGCGCTGCTGGCCGGCAACGTCGACATGCTCCTGCGCATCCACCGCAGCGGCGGGTTCGTCATCGCCGGCACCGACGCCCCGCTGGACAACGTGGCCATCTCGCTGCACGCCAACCTGCGCGCGATGGTCGGCGGGGGCTTCACCCCGTACGAGGCGCTGGTCACGGCGACCCGCAACCCGGCACGGTGGCTGGGCGTGGAGGACCGGCTCGGGGTCGTGCGACCCGGCGCGCAGGCCGACCTGTCCTTCGTCCGGGGCGATCCGCTCGCCGACATCCGCGCGGCCGCGGACGTGGCGCAGGTGATGGTCGCCGGGCGGCTGCGCACCGTCGACGAGCTGCTCGCGCCGTTCGACGGGACCGCCCGGCCACCCGCCGTCCCCGCGCTCGTCCGGGCACCCGCGGGAGCGACCCCCGGCTGGCGGCTCGGCGACCACCCCCACGACCGGACGCACTGGTGGCACGAGCCGGAGTGGCTGCACCGGGCGTGCTGCGAGGGGTGATCGCGGCCCGGGCCCCAGCGCCCGTGGACCGCCTTCAGTCTCCCGGCGGGGCGAACAGCTCGAGCGGGAGCCCGTCGGGGTCCTTGATCGCCAGGCCGGACCCGTAGGGCGCGTCGACGATGCCGCCGTGCTCGATGCCCATGGCCTCCAGCCGCCGCGCCCACGCGACGAGCTCCTGGCGGTCGGTGACGGCGAAGGCCATGTGGTCCAGGCCGGGCCGGCGCGGCGTGTGCGCGACGTCCTCGATGCCCTCCGGGAACTGGTGCAGGCCCAGCATGGTCTCGCCGAGGACGAAGACGACGTGCCGGAAGGGTCCGGTGTCCTCGTCGAGAACCGGCTCGGCGCCGATGAGCGCCTGGTACCACGGGACGCTGACGGCGAGGTCCCGAACCGTCAGCGCCACGTGGCCGACGGCCTTGAGGGTGGGCGTGGTGGCACGTTCGGGGGTGGTCTCGGTACTGGTCATCGTTGTTCCTCCTGGTCGACGGGGTTCCCTCCGGAGCCCACGCCCGTGAGCTTCGGCGAGCCGTCTTCCAGGAGACTTCCACGCGTGGGTCAGCGCAGCAGGACGCGGAAAGCCTCCGGGGCCGCCTCCGCCACGGGAGCGATCCGCCTACTGGCGGCCCGGCGCGCCTAGGGTCGACCGGGGGTCCCCCACTGCCGGCGTGGGGGCTCGCTCGGACCGCGGAACGGACCGTCGATGGTTGAAGCCCGGATCGACCTGCTGGGCCGCTTCGACGTCAGCGTCGACGGCCGGGGCGTTCCCGCCGGCGCCTGGGTCCGGCGCTCGGCGTCGGCGCTCGTCAAGGTGCTGTCCCTGGCGCCCGGCCGGTCCCTGCACCGCGAGCAGGTCCTGGACTGTCTCTGGCCGGGGCTTGCGCCCGAGGCTGCCCGGCCACGGCTGCACACAGCCACGCACTACGCCCGTCGCGCGCTCGGCCACCGCTCCGCCGTGGTCCTGCACGGTGACGTCCTCTCCCTGCTCCCCGACGCCGAGGTGGAGGTGGACGTCGCCCTCTTCCGCCGGCTGGCGCAGGTGGCGCTGCGCAGCCGGACGGCGACCGACGTCGACGCCGCGATCGCCGTCCACACCGGGGAACTGCTTCCCGAGGACCTGTTCGAGCCGTGGACCGAGTCCGAGCGGGACAGCGTGCGGCGGCTGTACGTGGACGTGTTGCGCGCCGGCCGTCAGTGGGACGACGTGCTCCGGTGGGAGCCCGCCGACGAGCAGGCGCACCTGGAGCTCATGCGTGCCGCGGTGGCTCACGGCGACCGTCACGGCGCCCTTCGGCAGTTCGAACGGCTGGAACAGGCGCTGGCCGGCGAGCTCGGGATCAGCCCGGGTCCGGAGGCCGTGGCGCTCCGCCGGCAGGTGCTGCACCCGCCGCGCGAGGAGCGGGCCCCCGACGCACTCCCCCGGCTGCTCGCTCGCCGGCCGGTGCTCGAGCGGCTGGACCGGGCCCTGGAGCAGGCACGCGGTGGCCGGGGCGGAACCGCGCTGATCAACGGAGCTCCGGGCGCGGGGACGTCGTCGGTGCTGCACTGGGCTCGCGTCCGCGCGGTCGCGGCCGGCGCGCGGGTGGGCGCCGGCGCCGCATCGGCCGTGGAGGGCGGCTGGCCGTACGGGCCGGTCCTCGAGGCGCTCGCGGATCTGTGCCGACGGCATCCATCCCTGCTCGACGGGCTCGACCCCGCCTATCGGCAGGAGATCGAGCGAGCGCTGCGCGGCGGTGAGCTGCGTTGGTCGGGCGAGGGCGCGCACCAGCGCCTGTTCGTCTCCGCCGCCGAGCTCCTGCGTCTGGCCGCGGACGGGACCGGCGCCGTACTGACCGTGGACGACCTCCACGAGGCCGACGACGGCAGCCTGCGCCTCCTGCACTACCTCACGCGCGTGGCGATCTCCGAGCCGGTCCTGCTGGTCATCGGCGCCCATCTCGTCCCCCCCGACAGCCGGCTCGGACGGATGCGTGCCAGCCTGGTCCGCCGCGCCGCCGTGCTCGACCTGCCGCTCCCTCCCCTGCCCCTGCAGGCCACGGCCACCCTCCTCGCCGCGACCTCGGGCGCCCCCGTGGAGGAGGAGACGGTGCGCGAGGTGCACCGCCTCGCTCGAGGGCTCCCGCAGCGGATCCTCGAGCTGGCGCCGACCGTCGGGCGCTCGGGAACGGGCCACCTCCCCCTGGACCTGCTGTTGGCGGAGTGCCCGCCCGGAACCGAGGACGCCCTGCGCCGATCGGCCGTGGCGGGCACGGCCGTCACCACCGACGAGTTCGTCGCCTTCGCAGCCACCGACGAGAACACCGCGTTCACCCTGCTGGAGGCGGCACTCGAGGTCGGCATCCTCGAACCCGCGGACGTGGGTCACCGCTTCCGGAACAGCCGCTTGCGCAGGGCACTGCTCGCGGACCTCCCTCCGCACCGGGTCCAGCGCCTGCATGCAGAGGTCGCCGCGGCTCTCCAGACGGTGCACGCCCCGCCTGCCCGGGTCGCGCAGCACCTGGTACGGGCAGGTGACCGGACGGCGGCGGTTCCGTGGCTGCTCCGGGCCGCCGAGACCTCCGCCGCCCTGGGGGCCTATCGCGACGCCCTCGACCTCGTGGAACAGACCCGGGGATGGGTGGGGCCCGATCGCGCCCGCATGCTCCGGCTGCGGGCCGACCTGCTGCTCGCCGTGGGCGACGCGCACGCCGTCACGGCCTACCGGGAGGCGGCCGGCGTGGCCGTCGGCGACGACCGTCGCGCCGTGCTCGCCAGACTCGCGCAGGCGGCGAGCATGGTCGGCGACGCGGACACCGCAGCGGAGGCCGTGGCCGGTCTCCAGCCCGACGGTGGCCCGGCCGATGGGTCGATCCTGCTCGCCCGTGGGCTGGCTGCCTACTTCCGCGGTGACATCGACGGGGCCAGTGCGGCAGTCGACGAGGCACGTCGGAGGATCGACGGACCGTCCGACTGGCGCCTGCTCGAGCTGGTCACCCTGCAGGGGCTGATCGCGCACGATCGCGGGGAGTGGTTCGGGCGGCTGCGGCACGAACTCCACCGGACCCGGCAGGTGCCCGCCGTCGCCACCGCCGTCTTCGACGCACACCTGTGCGTGGCCGAGTACCTGCTCTACGGGCCCACCCCGTATCCCGAGGTGATGGCGCTCGGCCGAGCGCTCCGGGAGACCGCGCAACGTGCGGGCGCGCTGCGCGCCGTCGCCTTCGCCTCCGCACTCACCGGAGAGGCGGCCCTGCTGTCGGGGGACCTCGCCACCGCCGAGCACGACCTCTCCGAGGCCGTGGACCTGCACACCGACATCGGTGCTCCCGCCGGGCAGGCCCACGCCCTGCAGCGGCTCGCCGAACTGCGCGTCACCCAGGGCGACCGCGCCGAGGCCCGTCGGCTGCTGCAGCGCGCCTACCCACTCGCCCGCTGGTCCTCCATGGCGATGCACCTCGTGCAGCGGATCCAGGGCACCACCATCACCGCTGCGGAGACTCCGGAGGAGGCACACGCAGCCGCCGAGGCAGCGGAGGCGGTCGTCGCCCCGCAGGACCACTGCCGGTTCTGCCAGATCATGATCTCCGTACCCTCGGCGATCGCCTGTGCCGACGTCGGTGACCTCGACGCCGCGCGTCGGCACCTCGGCGTGGCCGAGCGGTCGGCGGCGCTCTGGTCCGGCACGGCCTGGCAGGGCGCGCTGCTGGAGGCCCGGGCGCACGTGGCCCGCGCGGGGGGAGACACCGCCGCGGCCCGCCGCCTGCTCGTCGACGCGGCCGGCTGTTTCGAAGGAGCCGGCCAGCCGCGTGACGCCGACCGGTGCCGCGCTGCGCCGACGGGGTCGATCCCCACGCCGCGGGAGCCGCGGTCCGTGCTGCCCTCGCCGTGAGCGGCGCCTTCCGGCCTCTCTCCGAGCTGTGCCCGCGGCTGTCCGCCCCCGGCGATCTGACACGCCGGCCGCGGCCCGGTGCGCAGCCGCACGACCACGGTGACGGTCCGGCGGCCGAGCCGGGCAGCGCGCACAGGGCCGCCGGCCGAGGACCGAGACCAGCCACGTCCTGGCCTCGGCTGCATGCGAGCCGTGCAGATCACCCGCTTCGGCGGCCCCGAGGTCCTCGACGTCGTCGACCTCCCTGATCCCGTCCCC
>DATIMX010000387.1:0-3290 GCA_035474935.1 Geodermatophilus sp.
GGCGGCGGTGGTCTCCGAGGGAGCGAACAGCCGCACCGATCCGGGAAAGCGCTGGTTGAGCTCCCGCATCCAGGTCTGGTGCAGTCCACCGGTCGCCTCGATGGCGAACACCGGACTTCTGGCGCCGGTGTGGTCGACCACCAGCCGATGCAGCCGTTCCAGCCCCGGTCGCAGGACCGGCAGCGACAACGGTGGCATCACTTCGCCGTCCTCGCCGGTACTCAGCCAGACCCGGTTGCTGACCTTTCCCGGATCGATCGCGACCACCAGCGTCGACCCCGACAGCGCCTCGTGCAGCAAGCCCACGACAACCTCCCGTCCTCTGCGGAAACGTCATCCGGACGCTCCCGCGGGACGGGGTCAACGGCTATCAGCTAACTGAGACACGCCGGTACAGCCGGCCGCGGCCGGCTCCACGGACCACGGCTGGCCCCGGGGGATGGTGCCCGGCCGCGACTTGAGCGGACCGAACGGGCGCCGCTCGGTCACGGTGGGTCCTCTGGTGGGCCGGCGCTTCCTGTGGTTACCGTGCCCGGGTCCGCGTCCGCTGGACCAGGGGTCCCCATGGCGAGTCAGTCGGTCGGCACGTCAGCGGTGACCGGATCGCCCACGACAGGCCGACCCCGTGACCTCCCCGTCGAGATCCTCGAGTCGAAGCTCCACCAGCCCACCGTTCGGCCCGGCGTGATCGCCCGGCCGCGACTCCTCGCCCGGCTTCGAGCCGCTCGCGAGGTGCCCACCGTCACCGTTGTCGCCCCGGCGGGATACGGGAAGACCACTCTCCTCGCGTTGTGGGCCGAGGCCGACGATCGTCCCTTCGTGTGGCTCAGCCTGGATCCACACGACGACGACCCGATCGTCCTGCTCACCCACCTCGCCGTGGCACTCGACCGGATCAGCCCACTGCCCGCCGGGACCTTCGATGCGCTGCGGTCGGTCGGGGTCTCGATACCGGGCACCGTGGTCCCACGTCTCGGCGCGGCCCTCGCCCGGTTCCCCCGCCCGGTGGTGCTGGTCGTGGACGACGTGCACCACCTGCAGGACGGGCCCTCGCTCGACGCGCTGGTCACCCTCATCGGCCACGCCGGCGGTACCACCCAGATCGCGCTGGCCGGCCGCGGGATGCCGGCGCCACTGGCCCGCCAGCGCGCTCAGGGTCACGTCGTCGACATCGGCGTGGCCGACCTCGCCTTCACCGAGGCCGGAGCCCGCTCGTTGCTCCAGGCCGCCGGAGCTGACCTGCCGGATGACGAGGTCGTCGCCCTGGCCCGCCGGACCGAGGGATGGGCAGCCGGGCTCTACCTGGCCGCCCTCGCGCGCACCGGCACCCGGCCAGGGCCCCCGGTCGCCGTGTCGGCCGGGCACGAGCGGCTGGTGGCCGACTACCTGGAGTCCGAGACGCTCGCCCGGCTCCCGCCGCGGGACCTGTCCTTCCTGACCCGGACCGCGGTCCTCGAGCGCCTGTGCGGTCCTCTGTGCGACGCGGTGCTCGAGGCCTCCGGGTCGACGGCGCAGCTCGAGCGCCTGGAGCGGGAGAACTTGTTCCTGATACCCCTCGACGGCCACGGCCGGTGGTATCGGTACCACCCGGTCTTCCAGGATCTGCTGCGGACGCGGCTGGAACGCGACGGCCGCGCGCACGTCCGCGCACTGCTGCGCCGGGCAGCGGACTGGTGCGAGACCGCCGGCCAGGCAGAGGCCGCGCTCCGCTACGCCCGAGAGGGGGAGGACGTCGACCGGGTCGCCCGGATCGCCGTCACCCTGACGCAGCCGATGTACGCGGCGGGCCGCTCCGAGACCCTCATGAGCTGGCTCGAGTGGGTGGACGAGCGGGGCGCCGTCGAGCGGCATCCGACGATCGCCGCACAGGCGGCCTACATCTGCGTGCTCACGGGACGGCCTGCCGCGGCCGACCGCTGGGCCGACGTCGCGGAGCGCTGGGCCGGCGAATTCTCGGGCGCCGACGGGGACTGGCCCTTCACCATGTGGCTGGCGACTCTCCGGGGGATCATGTGCCGCCGCGGGGTGGAACAGATGCGGCGCGACGTCGACGACGCCGAGCAGGTGTCGCGGGGTGGTCCCGCGACTGATCCGGAGTACCCGATGCGGCTGCTCCTCGCCGGAGTCGCGAACATGCTGCTCGGGGACGGCGACACCGCCGAGGCGCGGTTCGCCGACGCGACCGAGCTCACCGACGAGACGCGGCGGGCCCCGTTGTTCGCCACCATCCTCGCCCACCGAGCCCTGCTGTCCCTGGCACGGGGCGACTGGAGTACCACGGAGACACTGGTCCAGCGGGCGCTGTCGGTGACACACCGCGGTCACATCGAGTCCTACATCAGCAGCACCCTGGTCTTCGCGCTGGCCGCTCGGGTGGCGCTGCACCGACGGGACCCGGTGCTGGCCCGCGCCCACTTGAGCGAGGCCCAGCGGCCGCGTCCACTGCTGTCGCACGCGATCCCCTGCCTGGCCGTCGAGGCGCTGCTCGAGATGGCCGAGGCCTCCATCGGCCTCGGGGACCCGCGCGGTGCACGTGTGTTCGTCCGGGACGCCGAGGCCGTCCTCCGACGCCGACCCGACCTGGGGTCGCTCGGCAAGCGCACGGACGCGCTGCGCGGACGTCTCGCGACGGTGCACGACACCGGAGCGGACACCGCGACGCTGACCTCGGCCGAGCTGCGCGTGCTGCCGCTCCTGCTGACGCACCTCACGCTGGCCGGCATCGCCGATCGCCTGTTCCTGTCCCGGCACACCGTGAAGTCGCAGTTGTGGTCGCTGTACCGCAAGCTCGATGTCCACACGCGCAGCGATGCGGTCATCCGCGCACAGCAGCTGGGCCTGCTCGACGTGTGATGCACCGGGAGCGGCTCCGGCCCCGGACAAACACCTGTTAACGACCTCCTCGTGTCGCTGAGCGGCCCGTCCACTCGACCGGGGGCCTGCTGGCGCAGATGCTCGCGGGCCGGGGCCTCTCGGCGGTCACGGTGGCGATGGATCCCGGAATCTTCCGGGCCGTTCTGCCTCTGCCGGCCTCCACGCTCAGGGTGGCGGGCCCGTTCCTGGTCGACCCGCGCACGCGCGGCCGCGCGATCACCCTCACGTTCGACCAGTTCACGTACGGCTGGGCGAACGCACTGAACGAGCAGGAGGCGAGGGAGCTCTACGACACCTTCCACGTCGCCGGCTCCGGGATCGCTCTCGTGCAGATGGGCAACGCGAACCTCAACCCGTGGACCGAGGCGAGGGTGGACACGAAGAACCCCGACCGCGGTCCCCTGCTGATCATCGAG
>DATIMX010000388.1:0-11265 GCA_035474935.1 Geodermatophilus sp.
CTCCTTCGACGTGCTGGCCGCGCTGCGCCGGGCCGGGGCCCCGTACCAGCTGACCCCCACCGCGCTCATGCGGACCGCGCTGGTCACCTCCGGCGCGATCACCCAGCGGCTGGACCGGCTGGAGGAGAAGGGGCTGATCACCCGCGAGCGCAGCGAGGCCGACGGGCGGGCCGTCGTCGTCACGCTGACCGAGGCCGGCCGGGCGGCGCTCGACGCCGCGCTGCCCGACCACCTGGAGACCGAGCGCCGGTTGCTGACCGGGCTCTCCGACGACGACCTCGACGCCCTCGCCGGCCTGCTGCGCCGCCTCCTGATCGCCCTGGGGAGGGTGCCGTAGCGACCCCGGGGCGTCCTTGACCGGCGCAGGCCGGCCGCAGTTGCATCCTGCCGTGCCCGCCGAGCCCCACACCGGACCGCAGTCGCCATGGCGTCGCCGCATGCGGCCGCGGAGGCCCGACGAGGAGCACCGCGCCGCCACCCCGCTCGAGCTGCTCTTCGACCTGTGCTTCGTGGTGGCCGTCGCCTCCGCGGCCGCCGAGCTGCACCACGCGGTCAGCGAGGGCCACGCCGCGAGCGGTGTGGTCGGCTACCTCGCGGTCTTCTTCGCCATCTGGTGGGCGTGGATGAACTTCACCTGGTTCGCCTCCGCCTTCGACACCGACGACGGGGTCTACCGGCTGACCACCCTCGTGCAGATGGCCGGCGTGCTGGTGCTCGCCGCCGGCGTCCCCGCGGTGGCCGAGGACGGCGACTTCGGGATCGTCACCCTCGGCTACGTGGTCATGCGGCTGGCGATGGTCGGCCAGTGGCTGCGGGCGGCGGCGTCGGCCCCCGAGTTCCGCGAGCCCGCGCTGCGTTACGCCGTGCTGGTCACCGCCGTCCAGGCGCTGTGGCTGCTGCGGCTGCTACTCCCGGAGGCGCTGCTGTGGCCGGCCGTCGTCGTCCTGGTCGCCGCGGAGCTGGCCGTGCCGGCCCTGGCCGAGCGCCGGCTGGTGACGCCGTGGCACCCGGAGCACATCGCCGAGCGCTACGGGCTGTTCACCCTCATCGTGCTCGGTGAGGTGATCCTCGGGGCGACCAACGCCATCACCGATGCCCTGACCGAGCACAGCGCGGAGCGGCTCCCGCTGTCCACCCTGGCTGCCGCCGGCCTCGTCGTCGTCTTCGCGCTGTGGTGGCTCTACTTCGACGAGCCGCGCGGGGACCTGCTCGCCGGCCGGCGGCTGCCCCTGCTGTGGGGTTACGGGCACTACGCCGTCTTCGCGGCGACCGCGGCGGTGGGCTCGGGTCTGGAGGTGGCGATCGACGTCGACACCGGCGCCTACGCCGGCTCCGAGTTGGCGGGCGACCTGGCGGTCCCGCTGCCCGTGGCGGTCTTCCTGCTGGTGGTCTGGGCCCTGCACGTCCGGCACCGCGGCGACCACTACGGCCCGGTCGCGCAGGTCGGCTTCCCGGTCGCCGCCGTGCTCGTCCTCGGCACTGCCTTCCTCGGCGCTCCCGTCCAGCTGACCGCGGTCGTCCTCGCCGGGTTGGTCGCGGCGGTGCAGGTGGCCAAGGACCGGGTCGCGGTCGGTGGCTGAGATCGCTCAACCGCCGACCGGCTGGCCGGTGACCTCGAGCACCGAGAGCCACAGGTCGCCCTGCGGGTCGACCTGGTTGCGGCTGGCGGTGGCCAGCGCGATGGGCAGGTGCACGAACCGGCCGTGCCAGCGGCCGACGACGGTCGCCGTCCGCCCGGCCATGGCGGCGTGGACGGCGGCCTGCGCCAGCCGCGCGCAGTAGACGCTGTCGAAGGGGTTGGCCGGCACGCTGCGGATGGCGTAGCCCGGGTCGACGTAGCGCAGGCTGAGGTCGCGGCCGCGGGCCCGCGCGTCGGCGGTGATCCGGTCGCGCAGCAGCGCGCCGATGTCGCCCATCCGCAGGTTGCCCGAGGCGTCCCGCTCCTGCGGCTGCCCGGCGAAGTGCTCCTGCCCGGCGCCCTCGGCGACGACGACCACCGCGTGCCCCTGCCGGTCGAGCACCTCGCCGAGGTGGGCCAGCAGGCCGTCGAGGTCGAGGGGCACCTCCGGCACGAGGACGACGTCGACGTCCTCGCTGGCCAGGGACGCGTAGGCGGCGATGAAGCCCGAGTGTCGGCCCATCAGCTTGATCAGCCCGACCCCGTTCGGCGTGGACCGCGCCTCGGTGTGCGCGGCCCGGATCGACTCCGCCGCCCGGCCGAACGCGGTCTGGAAGCCGAAGCTGGCGTCGATCCACGGGATGTCGTTGTCGATCGTCTTGGGGATGCCGACGACGGCGATCGGCAGGCCGCGGCGGGTGGCCTCGTCGGCGATGTCCTGCCCCCCGCGCAGGGTGCCGTCGCCGCCGATGACGAAGAGGACGTCGATGCCGCGCGCGACGAGGGTGTCGACCATCTCGGCCGGGTCCTGGCCGCCGCGGGAGGTCCCCAGCACGGTGCCGCCCTGGTCGTTGATCCCGCGGACGGCGGCCGGCGTCAGCTCGACCGCGTCCGCCGCACCGGCGCGGGTCAGGCCGCGGTAGCCGTTGCGGAAGCCGGTCACCGAGGCCACGCCGTAGTGACCGCACGCCTCCAGCACCAGCCCGCGGATGACGTTGTTCAGCCCCGGGCACAGCCCGCCGCAGGTGACGACGCCGACGCGGGTGCGGGGCGGGTCGAAGAACAGCCGGGAGCGCGGGCCGCCGGGCTCGAAGGCGGGCAGCTCGCGGGTGGGCAGCCCGCGGCGCACGGCCATGTCGAGGGTGTCGTCGAGCAGCACCCGGTCGGTCTCGGCGACGTAGTGGACGCTGTCGCGGGGGTCGAGCAGGGAACCGTCCAGCGGGGAGGGGACGGTCGCCGGGCCGAGGGTGGCGACCGCCAGGTGGGCCGCGGTCAGGCTGAGCTGGTCGCCGGTGTGCACCGCCCGATCGTCCGCGCCCGGTGTTCCGTGCGGGTTTCCTCGCCGGCCTGCTCTGTCGGGATGACATCGCTGCCGTCGAGGAGTGGGCCCCGAAGGGGTCCGCGACGAGGCGGCGGGTGGGCTCGACGCTCGTCGGGGACGGCTGGTGGCCGCGGTGTCGGCCGGTAGGCCGACAGTGTCACAGCCCCGAAGGGGTCCGCGACGAGGCGGCGGGTGGGCTCAACGCTCGTCGGGGACGGCTGGTGGCCGCGGTGTCGGCCGGGAGGCCGACAGTGTCACAGCCCAGGCACGTCGTCCGGGGCGAGGTCCGGGCGCACCCGCACGAAGCGCAGCGGGTGGCGGAAGACGCCGGCCTGCAGCGCGGCGTCCGCGCTGAGCTCGACGACGACGTCCGGGCGCACGCGGGTCAGCGGCACCGACAGCCGGCCGCCGCCGAAGGCGCCGGTGCCGATCCGTTCGGGCCACGGGTGGTCCGGCCCGGCCGGGGTCAGGACGTCGGCCAGCTCGGCGGACTGCGCGGGCGAGAGCGGGCTGGTCCGGCCGACGACGACCAGCTCGCCGTCCCGGTAGCGCCCGGCCACCAGCTGGCCGGGCCGCTCCAGCGACCCGATGACACCGCCGGCGAGCACCTCGGTGGTCTCCCAGGACTTCACCTTCAGCCACTCGCGGCGGCCGGGCGCGTACCGGGTGCCGGCGCCCTTGGCGACCAGCCCCTCCACCCCGGCGGGGCGGAAGTCGGCCGACCACTGCCGGGCCTCGGCGGGGTCGGTGGTGACCGGCGAGTGCTGCATCGGCGGGGCCCAGCGGGCGGCGAGCTCCTCCCGCGCCGCCCGCCGCTCGCGGAGCCGGCGGCCGCGCAGGTCGGCGCCGCCGAGCGCGAGCAGGTCGAAAGCGACGTAGGAGGCGGGCGCGGCGGCGACCAGCGTCCCGATCCGGCCGCCGGCCGCGACCATCCGCTGCTGGAGCAGCCCGAAGTCCAGCCGTGAGCCGTTCCAGACGACGACCTCCCCGTCGAGCACCGTGCCCGGCGGCACCTGGGCGACGGCCGCGGCGACGACGTCCGGGAAGCGGGACGACAGGTCGCGGCCCTGCCGCGACCAGACCCGGGTCGTGCCGCCGGTGCGGACGACGACCAGGCGGTAGCCGTCCCACTTGGGCTCGTAGAGGACGCCGCCGGGCAGCGCGTCGGCCCGCGGGAGGTCGCGCACCGGCTTGGCCAGCTCCACCGCGACGGGTCCGGCCAGCTCGGGCGGCACGTCGGGCAAGCCGGGCACGGACAGCGGCACGACGGTCAGCGTGGAGGTTCCCGGCCCTCCGTGCGGGGCGCTGAGCTGCCGCTTCACCCCTTCGGGGCCGGTCGCCACGCTCCGCGAGGACGCCGGGGTCCCCGCACGAGTGACGTCGGAGGTCAAGGCACGATCCGGCAACGGCGGGGTACCAAGGAGGGTGATGACCGAGCGCAAGCCCCCGGGGATGGCCTTCGAGACCTGGATCGACCACCAGATCACCCAGGCGCAGGAGCGTGGTGCGTTCGAGGGGCTCGGGGGCACCGGCCGGCCGCTGCCACGGCTGGACAAGGAGCAGACCAGCTACGAGTGGGCGCTGGAGTGGGCGCGCCGCCAGCAGGCCGACCCGCGCGACCTGCTGCCGCCGGGCATGGCGCTGCGCCGCGAGCGCGAGGACCTCGCGCTGCGGGTCCCCCGACTGCCCAGCGAGGCCGCGGTGCGGGCGACGGTGGCCGAGTTCAACGCCCGGGTGGAGCAGCACTGGCGGCGTCCGGCGGACGGGCCCGACGCCGTCCCCGGGCTGGCCGACGAGGACGCGCTCGTGCGGCTGTGGCACGCCACCCGACCGCCGCCCTCGGAGCCCGAGCCGGTCGCGGCACCGCCGTCCGCACCGGTGCGCCCCCGCTGGTGGCGGCGCCGCCGTTCGCCCCGGGCGTAGCGCCGGGCGCATCCGCCGCGGAGCCGCCGGGTAGGTGCTCCACCCCGAGATGAGGAGGTCGCCATGACCGAGGTACCGGGCACCGACCGCGACGAGGCGCGCGAGCACGTCCTCCACGAGACGCCGCTGGTCCCCGAGGACGTCGACGACACCGACGACGACCCGCGCACCAGCGACCACCCGACGAACCGCGGCGACGAGGGCGAGACCGGCGACGAGGCCAAGCCGCCGGCGGGCAGCACCGACTTCGGCACGCCCTGAGGAAGGACCCCGCTGCCCCGCCCCGGCCCCCCTGCAGGGTCCCGCGGCGAGCTCGCGAGCCGTGGGGGGCAGGGGGTCCTCCTTCAGAGCAGGTCGAACTCGTTGAACGCCGCCCCGCCGGAGAGTCGCGCGTAGCCGGGCCCGCGGTCGAAGAACGGCTCCTCGCCGGTGCGGGCGGCCCGCACCTCCTCCCGCAGGGCGGCGGTGGCCGCCTCGTCGGCGGTGCCGTCGTCCCGCACCACCACGCCGTAGTCCGCCCGCGCGCCGGCGACGCTCACCTTGCGCCAGGCGATGTCGCGCAGCACCTCGTCGACCGGCCGGTCCAGCGGGTCGCCCCACCCGCCGCCGCCCGTCGTCCGGATGCGGACGACGGTGCCGGCGGCCAGCGGCTCGGCGTCGGCGAGCGCGTCGACGTCGTGCTCGTCGGGGCCGCCCGGGTCCACGGTGATCCGGAACGGCCGCCCGGCGCGACCGCCGGCGACCCCCCAGCAGGACAGGATCGAGCGGTCGGCGATCGACATGAAGTGCGCGTCACGCAGCACCCGGATGTGCTTCTCGTAGCCGCAGCCGCCGCGGTAGCGGCCCGGCCCGCCGGAGTCCAGGGCCAGCCCCAGCCGCTCGACGCGCAGCGGGAAGCGGCTCTCGGTGAACTCGGTCGGCAGGTTCCGCGAGTCCGGGACGACGTGGATCGTGTCCTCGCCGTCGGCGTAGTACCGCCCGCCCGAGCCGCCGCCGAGCACCTCGCGCATCAGGTAGGGCTGGCCGTCGGCGTCGGTGCCGTACACGCCCGTGTAGCGGATCGTCTCCTGGTCGGCGGGCATCCGGCCGCCGGTCGCCTTGGCCAGCACCCCGGCCAGGACGCCGAGCAGCCGCAGGATGACGAACGTCCGCGCGTTGGTCGGCGCCGGGAAGACCGGGGTGAGCAGCGTGCCCTTCTCGGGGAAGCGCATCTCGATCAGCGGGACGACGCCCTCGTTGACGTCGAGCTCGGCCATCCGCTCCGGCGTCTCGGCGAGGTTGCGCAGGATCGGCGCCAGCCACTTCTTGAGGAAGTTGCCGTCGGCGTGGTCGCCGCAGTGGTTGATCGGCCCCTTGGCCTGCGGCCCGGTGCCGGTGAAGTCGATGACCAGGGGGACGTCGGCGGAGCTGTCCATGGTCAGCGTGATCCGCTGCCGGTGCAGCTTCGGCGGCTCCACGCCGTCGTGCTCGGCGTAGTCCTCCCAGACGTAGGTCCCGTCGGGGATCTGCGAGAGCACCTCGCGCCGGTAGACCTCCGTCGAGTTGGCCAGGATCGCGTCGAAGCAGGCCTCGACGGCGGGCACCCCGTACCGCTCGAACAGCTCGCCCAGCCGCCGCGCGCCGGCCAGGCAGGCCGAGCACTCGGCGTCGAGGTCGGCGGCCAGCGAGTCGGGCATCCGCGAGTTGCGGGTCATGATCGTCATCGCGGCCTCGTTGCGGATGCCGCGGTCCCACAGCTTGATCGGGGGGACCATCAGGCCCTCCTCGTACACGCTCGTCGCCGCCGAGGGCATCGAGCCGGGTACCGCGCCGCCGATGTCGTCGTGGTGGCCGAACGCCTGCACGAAGGCGACCACCTTCGCCTCCGGACCAGCAGGGCCGTCCACCTCGGCGAAGACCGGGACGGTGACGCACAGGTCGGGCAGGTGCCCGATCCCGCCCTCGGAGAGGTAGACGTCGTTGTGGAAGTAGACGTCGCCGACGTTCATCGTCTCGATCGGGTGGTCGCGCACCACCGGGTGCACCAGTGCGGAGTACGAGCGGCCGGTCAGCTTGCGCAGCTTCCGGTCGTGGATGCCGGCGCGGAAGTCGTGCGCGTCGCGGATCATCGGCGACCGCGACGTCCGCCCGATCGAGGTCTCCACCTCGCGCTCGATCGCGGCCAGCGTGCCGGCGACGATCTCCACGAGCACCGGGTCGGCGGTCTCCACGGTGCTCATCGGGCGTTCCTCTCGACCAGCAGGTTCCCGTGGAGGTCCACGGTCGCGCGGAAGCCGGGGTGCACCGGCACGGTCGCGCCGAACTCCTCGATCACCGCGGGGCCGTGCACCACGTCCCCGGGGGCCAGCCGCGGCCGGTCGTACGTCGGCGTCTCCACCCAGTCGTCGAAGAAGACCGGCCGGGAGCCCGTGACGGCCCGGTCCGCCCCGCCCTCGGCGGCTGGCAGCTCGAGGAGGTCCGGACGGCGGATCGGCCCGATGCCGCTCACCCGCAGGTTCACCCACTCGACGGCCTGGCGGGGGTCCTCGGCGAAGTCGTAGCCGTAGAGCTGGCGGTGCGCGGCGTGGAAGGCCTGGGCGACGTCCTCCGCGGCGGCGTCGTCCAGATCGCCGTCTGCCACCGGGACGCGCACCTCGAACGCCTGGCCCACGTAGCGCAGGTCGGCGCTGCGCTGGATGCGCTGCCGGTCGCGGGGGAAGCCCTCGCCGTCCAGCGCCTCCCGCGCCCGGGCCTCCAGCTCGCCGAAGACCGTGCGGACGCGGTCGAGGTCGAGGTCGGCGTGCCGGCTGATCGTCGTCTGCACGTGGTCGTTGCGGACGTCGACGGTGAGCAGGCCGAACGCGCTGAGGTTGCCGGGGTCCGGCGGGACGAGGGTGCGGGGGAGACCGAGGACGTCCATCAGCCGGCAGGCCAGCAGCGAGCCGGAGCCGCCGAAGGTGGTGAGCGTGAAGTCGCGGACGTCGAGGCCCCTGGCCACCGTGACCTGGCGCAGTGCGTTGGCCTGGTTCCACGCGGAGATCTCGAGGATGCCGGTGGCGGTGCGCTCGAGGTCCAGGCCGAGCTTCTCCCCGAGCTGCTCCAGGCCCGCGCGTGCGGCCTCGACCGACAGCGGGATCTCCCCGCCCAGCAGGTGCGGCGGGATCCGGCCGAGCACCACGTGCGCGTCGGTGACGGTCGGCTCCGACCCACCCTCCGGGTAGCAGATCGGTCCCGGGTCGGCGCCGGCCGAGCGGGGCCCGACCTTGAGCGTGCCCTCCGGCGACAGCCAGGCGATCGAGCCGCCGCCGGCGCCGACGGTGACGACGTCGATCATCGGGATCTTCGACGGGTAGGCGCCGACCGAGCCCTCGGTGGTGAGCGCCGGTTCGCCGTCCACCACGACCGTGACGTCGGTGGAGGTGCCGCCGCCGTCGCAGGTGAGCACCCGGTCGAAGCCGGCCGCACCCGCGACCAGGGCCGCGCCGAGGGCGCCGGCGGCCGGCCCGGAGAGCATCGTGGTGATCGGCTGGTGCACGACCTCCTCGGCCGACAGCACGCCGCCGTTGCTCTTCATCACGTAGAAGGGCACGCCCGGGGCGATGCCGTCCAGCCGCTCGCGGATCGCCGTCACGTACGCGCCCACCCGCGGCTTCACCGCGGCGTCGACCAGCGTGGTCACCGACCGCTCGTACTCGCGGTACTCGCGCAGCACCTCGGAGCTGATGCTCACCACCGCGTCGGGGTGCTCCTCGCGCAGCACCTCCAGGACCCGGCGCTCGTGGGCGTCGTTCGCGTAGGAGTGCAGCAGGCAGACGCCGATGGTCGCCACCCCGGCGTCGCGGAGGAACCGGGCGGCGGCACGGGCGTCGTCCTCGTCGAGGGGGCGCACCTCGTCGCCGCGGGGGTCGAGCCGCCCGCGCACGGTGCGGACCAGGTCGGCGGGGACGATCCGCGGCGGCTTGACCCAGAAGTAGCTGTTGCCGTAGCCGTCGGGCACCGACTGCCGCGCGATCTCCAGCACCGACTCGTAGCCCTCGGTGGTGATGAAGCCGATCCGGTCGAGCCTGCCCTCGAGCAGCTGGTTGGTCGCGACCGTCGTCCCGTGGCTGACCGCGGTGATCGCGCCGCCGTCCAGTCCGAGCAGGTCGAGCACCTTGCGGACGCCGGTGAGGAAGCCCTCCGCGGGGTCGGCCGGGGTGGACGGCGTCTTGGTGGTCGTCGTCCGGCCGGTCGCCTCGTCCACCGCGACGACGTCGGTGAAGGTCCCGCCGGTGTCGATGCCGATGCGGACGCGGCGCGGTTCCATGCGCAGATACCTTAGGGCTGAGATACCGGGTGGGGAAGCGTCAGACGGCGGCGATCGCCAGAGCCGTCGTGGCCACGACCAGGACGACGCTGAGCGGGGTCAGCACCAGGGCCGTCGCCCGGACCGCCGGCAGCCGGCGGCGGCGCGCGGCGAGGACGACGAGCGCCGCGGCGATCAGCAGGAGCACCCCCTGGCCGATCCAGCCGGCGGTCAGCCAGGCGCTCGTGGTCGCGCACGGCGTGCACCCGGTCGAGGTGCAGCCGTGGGTGTTGGTGCAGCCGGTCATCACGCCGAAGCCGACGCCGAGGCTGCCGACGGTCGCCAGGAACAGCACGACGGCGAGGGCGACGCCCAGCGGCGTCCACACCGTCCAGGGCCGGACGGGCGAGGGGTGCCCGGGCGCGGTCATGCGGGCACCCTGCCAGGACGGCAGGACGCCGACCTGCAGCCGAGCCGTGTCGCGCCGGGGCGGCTGCTAGCCCTCCGTCCCGCCGTCCAGGGAGCCGGTCGAGCGGCCGGCGTCCTCGACCGCGGCGCCGGCGGGGTTCGGGCGCTCGACGTCGTCCGCGCCGGGACGTTCGGCCCCGCCCGTGCCGGACTCGACGTCGCTGTCGTCGTCGAAGCCGCGCAGTGCGTCGTCAGGAGCCAGGAAGGCGTCGTCGGGACCGGTCATGGCCTCTCCTCAGTCGATGGGGACGTCCTTGAGCACTACCCCGCGGAAGGCGGCCAAGCGCTCGGCGGCCTCGGTGACCGCCTCCCGTGGCACCGGCGTCCACAGCTCGACCGCCACGGTCAGCGTCGAGCCGGCCTTGCGCGGCCGCCAGGTGCCCGCGACCTCGCCGTCGGCCAGCACCGCGCCGGGCCGGCCGAGCACCGGCCACAGCGCCTTGGCCCGGCCGGGGTCGTCGACCAGCAGGGGCCGGTCGCGAGCCTGCAGGAACGGGTCGAACGGGCCGAGCAGGAACACGCCGGCCGCGGGCGGGACGGCGTCGACCCGGTCGGCGTCCTCGGCCAGCAGCCAGCGCCGTTCGCCGTCCACCGTGACCTCGACGGCGTCGTCGGGCCAGCGGGCCTGCACGTCCGTGACCGGCGCGTCGAGGTGGCCGGCGACGAGCTTGGGCGTGGCCGGGCCGAGCAGCCGCAGGTACCCGCGGACGACGTCCAGGTGCGGCGGCACGGTGGCGGCGGGCATCAGGCCCGGGACCGGGCGCAGCACCGGCGGTGAGGTGCCCGGCTCCAGCTCCAGCCCGGCGCGCAGCGCGGCCAGCCGGAACGGCATCTCGTACAGGTGCGTGACGCCGCAGGGCCGGCAGACCCGCAGGTGGGGCTCGGGCATCAGCGCGGTCAGCCGCGTGGACACCTCGCCCTTGACCATCGGCTCCGTGACCAGCGACCGCATGGTGTCGGCGACGGCGTCCAGCGCCTCGAGGTTGCCGATGCCCGCGGCCTTCAGCGGCTTCGTGGCGTCGTAGATGCGCTTGCCCGCGTCGGCGTCGGAGAACGGCGCGGTGGCCGCGGCGACCCCGGGCAGGTCGGCCCGCCGGTACAGGTGGGGGGCACCGCGGACGGTCCACACGGTCGCCAGCTCGTCGCCGTCCAGGACCGCGGTGTCCACGCCGCGCAGCGCGAGCGCCCACAGCCCGCCGTCCGCCCCCGTGTCCTGCACCCCGAGATCGAGGACTGCGGTGTCGGCGACGCTGCCCGCGGGGCGGCCGAGCTGCTGGGCGTGGACCCGCAGGTCGAGCACCTGCCGGCGGGTCAGGGCGTCGGCCACGTCAGCGCCGCGGCCGGCCGATGCCGACGACGTACAGGACGAGCAGGGCGGCGCCCGGGACGCTCAGCCAGATCCACCACGGGTAGACCGGCCCCTCGCTGGTGAACGTCACCAGCCCCCACACCAGGAGGTTCACCGCGGTGACGCTCGCCCAGATGATGGTCAGGACCCGCATCGCGGTGCCGCCGTCGGTGTCGGAGAAGACGGGACGGCGCCCCGGCGGCGGCGGTGGCTCCGGCAGGTCGGCGGTGACCCGCACCAGCTCGCCGCGCGTGCGGGCAGCCCACACCGACTGGACCCGGACGTCGAACTCGTGCAGGTCGAGCTGCCCCTCGCCGACCGCG
>DATIMX010000389.1:0-9794 GCA_035474935.1 Geodermatophilus sp.
CCAGTTGCGCTCCCCGCCGACCTGCTCGGGCAGCGCCGCGGTGGGCGCGGCCACCAGACCACCGGTGGGCGCGTAGGTCATCAGCTTCAGGGTGATCGCCGAGCGCTGGACGGCCTCCCGCCAGCGGCCGGTGTAGGTGGATCCGGCCAGCCACGCCCGCCAGAACGCGACCGTCTGGTCGAACAGGGCGGTGACCTCGGCGACCCGGACCTGACGCGGAGGGCCCTCGACGCCGGACTCGAGGATCACGCCCCGAACCTCGCCGGCGACCAGGTCCAGCGACGCGTGCACGTCCTGGTCCTCCACGTGCACCCGGGCCTTGCGCTCGTCCTCGGGCTCCCGCACCACGTGCAGGGTCAGCGTCGATCCGTCGGCCGTGAAGACCACGCCGTCCGCCGAGAGCTCGGCCCGATGGGGATGCCGGCCGTAGTCGAACCGGGGCGCCACCTCGATGTCGAAGCTGATCTCGCCGCGCACGCACTGCACCATCCGCACCAGCCGGTGGGTGTCCGTCGCCGTCGTCCCCGTCGGCGGCATGAAGTCGACGACCTGGCCTACGCCGGCCTCCGTGAAGAAGCGGGTCACCAGCACGGCGGTGTCGGGGAAGTACATCTGTTTTGCCGTGTAGTCGATGCCTGAGGGACGGATCCGGAAGCGCCCGCCGCGCTCGTCGTCGAGGAGCGCCCCGAACACGCTCGGCGAGTCGAACCGGGGGCAGCAGAACCAGTCGACCGACCCGTCGGTGGTGACCAGCGCAGCAGTCTGCAGGTCTCCGATGAGCCCGTGGTCGGCGATCGCGGTCTCGGTCATGGCCATCTCCGTGGACGTCGTGCTGCGGCGCGCCGCCGTGTGGCGCGCCGCGGAGGCTCCACGCTCGCTGTGGGCGGGGAACGAGGCATCACCCGGCAGGGAGGAGCGACCGGACACGTCCCGTCAGGGGACGGCGTGCCTCCTCTGTCCCGTGGTGACTCCGTACGGTCATCACCTCGTGGCGGACACCAGGCCCGTCCGGGATCCCCCAGGCGATCCGCCGTCGCCGCGTGAACCGTCGGAGGAGCTTCACCCGGATCGAGTGACCCCGCTGCACCCGGGGAGCGGGACGGTGAGCCCGGATCCGGGCATGCGACCCGGCTCGCCTCGTTCCAGGAGCACCGATGACCGACCTAGGCTCGTCCCGTCCCGAGATCGACACCTCGAGTGTCGCCTACGGCAAGGACCCGGACCCGACCGGCTGGACGGGCTGGGTCGTGTTCGCCAGCTTCATGATGATCATGGCGGGGTCCTTCCAGGCGATCGAGGGCCTCGTGGCGATCTTCGACGACGGCTTCTACCACGTGACCGAGAACGGCCTCGTGGTGAACGTCGACTACAGCGTCTGGGGCTGGACCCACCTGCTCCTGGGCGCCCTGCTCATCATCTGCGGGATCGGCGTCCTCGCCGGCAACATCGTCGCTCGCGTGGTTGCCATCCTCCTCGCCGGGCTCAGTGCGCTGGTGAACCTCGTGTTCCTCGAGGCCTACCCGATCTGGGGCATCCTCATCATCACCGTCGACGTCCTCGTGATCTATTCGCTCGTGGTCCACGGCCGGGAACTGCGCGGCTCGACCATGTGACCCGTCGGCCACGGCGCGGCCGGCCGGGCCGTGGCCACGACCCGGCCGGCGGCGTGCCGACCCGGCCACCGCGCGGGTCAGGGTCACCACGTGCCGACGGCGCCAGGCAGCCGCGCCCGTGGGTACTGCGCCTGACCCCGGGGGCCCCGTGGCGGCCGCTGGAACAGCAGGTCGCCGACGCGCAGGTCACCGCCCCCAGCCAGGAAGAGGCTCGCCATGCCTCGGAACCGACCGACCGCCGTCCACCTCCTCCGGCGGTTCACCCTGGGCTCCGGACCGCTCAAACGTGCCTCCGACCGCCTCGAGTGCCTCGCCCGTCTCCTCCTCGTGTGCAGTCTGCTGACGGCAGTTCCCATCAGCCTCGCCGTCGTCACGACGACCTACGTGCAGGCGCGGGCCACGGCCACCGCGCAGGCTGCCGACCGGCACCGCGTCACCGCCAGGCTCCTGGAGGACGTACCGGCGACGGCCGGCCAGGACTGGAGGAGCCCGGGCCAAGACCAGGTAACCGCCGTCTGGACGGATCCTGCGGGCATCGAGCATCGAGTGACCGTCCCCGTGCCTCCCTCGACGAGGGCCGGTACCACCGTCTCCCTCTGGACCGACCGGAACGGCAACCGCACGACCCGACCCCTCAGCCACGGCGACGTTGTCGGTCAGGCCGGGGGCCAGGGCATCGTGACCTTCGCCGTACTGTCCTTGATCGCGTGGGGTGCGTACCGCTCGTTCCGCACGCTGCTCGATCGGAACCGGTTCCGCCGGTGGGCGGCCGAGTGGGCGGTCGTCGAACCCGTGTGGACGCGCACGGTGCCCTGACGCTCAGTCCGGCCCTCGGCGACGGGCGCGGCCGCGCGTCAGGTGTTGCCGCAGGAAGTGGTAGATCGACGTGCTGGCGAACTGCAGCCGGGCCAGGTCCACGGTGGACACATCGCCCTCCCGTCGTCGTCGCCCCGTCCGCGGGGCGACGCTCGCCGTGGTCCCCTTCCGGCGCAACACCGGAAGAGAGGACCGGACGCGGGGATCGGAGGATCACCCGCCGCCGCACCCGACCACATCACCCGGGTGGGAGGGGCGACCGTGTGCGGAGACCGAGGTCCCGCCCGGCAGGCGCGCGCACGCCCCCGGGGGCGCCGACGTCCTGCGGTGCGCCCGAGGACGGGGAGCCGCCTCATCACCATTTTCTGGTGATGCGCGGCCATGCCCAGCGGCAGGAGCGTGACCCCGGTCGGGGTCGGCGGGCGCCTCCCCGGCGGACCGACGACCCCACACCGCACCGACGACCCCGCACCGAGGAGGGCCCTGTGGCCGACGACCGCCACTACGACGTGATCATCATCGGCACCGGAGCCGGCGGGGGGACCCTCGCCCACCGGCTGGCCCCCTCGGGGAAGCAGGTGCTCCTCCTGGAACGGGGCGACTACCTGCCCCGGGAGCGTGACAACTGGGACTCCACCGCGGTCTTCGTGCAGGGTAAGTACCGGGCACCGGAGTTCTGGTACGACGCGAACGGCGACGAGTTCCCCCCCGAGGTCAACTACTACGTCGGCGGGAACACGAAGTTCTACGGCGCGGCGCTGTTCCGGCTGCGGCCGCAGGACTTCGGCGAGCTGCAGCACCACGGCGGGATGTCCCCGGCCTGGCCGATCGACTACAGCGACCTCGAACCCTGGTACAGCGAGGCCGAGCACCTCTACGTCGTCCACGGCCGGCACGGTGAGGATCCGACCGCGGGGCCGACGAGCGCCCAGTACGCCCATCCGCCCGTCGAGCACGAGCCCCGCATCCAGCAGCTCAGCTACGACTTGGAGAAGCAGGGGCTGCACCCCTTCCACCTGCCGATCGGCGTGCTCCTGACCCAGGACGTGCACGGTCGGGCCACCCACGACAGCGTCTGCATCCGCTGCGACCGGGTGGACGGCTTCCCGTGCCTGGTGAACGCCAAGGCCGACGCCCAGGTGATGTGCGTGGACCCGGCGCTGCGCCACGAGAACGTCCGGCTGGTCACCAACGCCCACGTGACGTCGCTCGAGACCGATCCGCGCGGTACCACGGTCACCTCCGTGGTGACCGAGCTCGGTGACGGCACGACGGCGCGCTTCTCCGCGGACGTCGTCGTCGTGGCCTGCGGTGCGGTGAACTCCGCCGTGCTGTTGCTCCGTTCGGCCAACGACCGGCACCCGAACGGCCTGGCCAACGGCTCGGACGTCGTGGGCCGGCACTACATGCGGCACAACAACCTGGCGATGATGGGCGTCTCCGAGGAGCCGAACGAGACCCGGTTCCAGAAGACCCTGGCCCTCAACGACTGGTACCTCGGTTCGCCGGACTGGGACTACCCCCTGGGCGGCATCCAGATGCTGGGCAAGTCCGACGCCGAGCAGATCCGCGCCAACGCGCCGCGCTGGGCCGGACGCGTGTCCCCGGAGATGCCGTTCACCGAACTGGCCCGGCACGCGGTCGACTTCTGGCTCTGCGGCGAGGACCTGCCCCGGCCGGACAACCGGGTGACCCTCGACGGCGACGGCCGGATCCACCTGGCCATCGACGAGAAGAACAACGTCGAGGGCGTGAAGCGGCTCCGGCACGAACTGGAGCACCGGCTCGGCGACCTCGGCATGCGGGAGAAGCACCTGCTGCACCACAGCATCTACATGCACAAGGGCATGCCGATCGGGGCGACGGCGCACCAGGCCGGCACGATCCGCTTCGGCACCGACCCCGCCTCCTCGGCCCTGGACGTGAACTGCCGGGCACACGAGGTGGACAACCTCTACGTCGTCGACACGAGCTTCTTCCCGAGCATCGGCGCGGTGAACCCGTCGCTCACGGCGATCGCCAACGCCCTGCGGGTCGGGGACCACCTGATCGAACGACTCGGCTGAGGACTACCGGCGAGGACGAGGGAGCGGACGGACATGGCAACCGAGCGAGTGGATGCACTGGTCATCTTCGGGGCGACCGGCGACCTGGCGAAACTGGAGACCTTCCCGGCCCTGGTCGGCCTGGTCGACCGGGGGATCCTGGACGTCCCCGTGGTCGGCGTGGCCAAGAGCGGGTGGGGGCTGGACCAGTTCCGCGACTACGCGGCGGCATCCCTGCGCAACAACGGCCTGGACCCGGACGCCGGGCCCGGCCGCCGGATGCTCGACCTGCTGCGGTACGTCGACGGCGACCTGGACGACGACGCCACCTACGCGGCGATGTCACGGGAGATGGGGAACGGGAAGCGGGCGCTGTTCTACCTCGAGGTGCCGCCGTTCCTGTTCGGCCGGATCGCCCAGGGGATCTCGACCGCCGGCCGCGCCGAGGGTGCCCGGGTGATGGTGGAGAAGCCCTTCGGGAACGACCTCCACAGCGCCCAGGCGCTCAACGAGACCATGCAGCGGTACTTCCCCGAGGAGTCGATCTACCGCGTCGACCACTGGCTGGGGCTGGACCCGCTCGAGGACGTGCTCGTCGCCCGGTTCGCCAACTCGATGTTCGAGCCGCTGCTCAACCGGGACCACGTGGCCAGCGTCCAGATCACGATGGCGGAGGCCTTCGACGTCGCCGACCGCGGCCGCTTCTACGACCGGACCGGCGCCACCCGCGACGTGGTGCAGAACCACATGCTGCAGGTGCTGGCCAGCGTGCTCGCCGATCCGCCCGACGGGTCCGGGCTGGACTCGTGGCTGGACGCCAAGGCACGGATCGTGGCCGCGCTGCGGCCGCTGACTCCCGAGAACACGGTCTTCGGCCAGTACGAGGGCTACCACGACGTCGACGGTGTCGACCCGGCCTCCACGACGGAGAGCTTCGTGGCGGTCCGGCTGGCCCTGGACTCGTGGCGCTGGGCCGGGGTCCCGCTGCTCATCCGTGCGGGCAAGACCATGCCGGTCACGGCCACCGAGATCACCATCCGCTTCCGTCCCACGCCGTTCGACGTGCTCGGGCAGGGTCCGAGCGGGATCAGGAACCAGCTGCGCTTCCGGATCTGGCCCGAGAGCGAGGTCGGCCTGAGCCTGGCCGGCAAGGCCCCCGGCGCAGGGCTCCGGACCGAGGTCCACGACCTGGTGTACGCCCAGCACGGGGCGGCGGACATGCGCCCCTACGACCGGCTCATCGGCGCCGCGCTCGACGGGCGGCGCCTGCTGTTCGCCCGGCAGGACACCGTCGAGGCGGCCTGGCGGGTCGTCGACCCGATCCTGGGGGGGGCCGTGCCGCTGCACACCTACCCGCGCGGCAGCTGGGGGCCCAAGGAGGCCGAACTGCTGCTGCCGGACGGGCAGACCTGGCACGACCCGGTCGCGTGACCCCGAGGAGGAACGCCCGAGGAGGAGTGATGGCTTCGTCCCCGCGGCACCGGGTCGTCATCGTCGGCGGCGGCTTCGGTGGGCTGTTCGCCGCCCGGGCACTGCGCGGGTCGGCCGACGTCACCCTGGTCGACCGGACCCAGCACCACCTGTTCCAGCCGCTGCTGTACCAGGTGGCCACCGGGATCCTGTCCGAGGGGCAGATCACGGCACCGCTGCGGGAGGTGCTCAAGCGGCACCGGAACGTCGAGTGCCTGCTGGCCGAGGTGGTCGACGTCGACGCCTCGGCGCGGGAGGTCCTCGCCGACCGGCCCGACGGCGAGCGGATCGCGCTCCCCTACGACGACCTCGTGGTCGCCGCCGGGGTTCGCCCGTCCTACTTCGGGCACGAGGAGTTCGCGCGGCATGCACCGGGGATGAAGACGATCGCCGACGCGCTGACGATCCGGCAGCGGGTGTTCGGGGCCTTCGAGCTCGCGGAGACCGCGACCGACCCCGGGGAGCGGCGCCGCCGGCTCACGTTCGCCGTTGTGGGCGCCGGACCCACCGGTGTGGAGCTCGCCGGGCAGATCCGGGAGCTGGCCACCCACACCCTGCGCGCGGAGTTCCGGCACATCCGTCCGGAGGAGGCCCGCGTCCTCCTCTTCGACGGCGGACACGCGCCACTGGCCTCCTTCGGCCCGGCCCTCGCGGCGAAGGCCGCGGCGACGCTCGAGGAGCTGGGCGTGGAGCTGCAGCTCGGGAGCAGAGTCACCGGGGTCGACGACGAGGGCCTGACCGTCCGCGACGGCTCCGGCGCCACGCGGCGCCACGCGGCCGGGACGGTGCTCTGGGCCGCGGGCGTCGCCGCGCCACCGCTCGCCGCCGCCGTCGCCGCCGCCACCGGGGCCGGGGCCGACCGCGCGGGGCGGATCAGCGTGGGTCCGGACCTGACCGTCCCCGGGCACCCGGAGATCTCCGTCATCGGTGACCTGATGGACAGGGACGGGCTCCCCGGCGTCGCCGAGGTCGCCATGCAGTCCGGGCACTACGTGGGGCGGCGGATCCGGCGGCGTCTGGACGGCGGGCGGCCGACCGGGCCGTTCCGCTACCGCGACCTCGGCGGGGCGGCCTACCTCGCCCGCGGCCGGGCCGTCGTCTCGGTGGGCCGCCTGCACGCCACCGGGTTCCCCGGCTGGCTGGGCTGGTTGTTCATCCACATCGCCTTCCTCACCGGCTACCGGAACCGCGTCGGCGCCGTCCTCACGTGGGCCGTGACGTTCACCCGCGACGCGCGGCGGGAGCGGACCTTCACCACTCGGGAGATCGGGTCTCTGCACGACCTGTACGCGGGCGGCGTCGCCGACCGTCGGACCTCCGCGTCCTGAGGCCTGGGCGCGGGCGACGATGAAGGGGGCGGCCCGGCAGCTGGTGCACCTCGCTCCCGTGGCCCGGCGGTCCATCGCCGTCACCGCGGGGATCTCGGTCGTCGCCGCCGTGCTCGTGGTCGTCCAGGCCGGGTCCTGGGCATCGGTCCACCGTCGCGCGCACCCCGCAGCGGTGCTGTCCGCGGCGGACGACGGCGGGAGGGCAGGGCCATGACGGCGTCGGCGACCAACGGACCCGCACCGCCGTCTGCACCCGCCGACCCGGCGACGTTGCTGCGCAGCCGCCAGTACCTGCGGCTGCTGGTGATCGCCGCGGTGCTGGGCGTGCCGATCTCGGCCGTCGCCTACTGGTTCCTCGTGCTCACCAGCGTCCTCGGGGACTGGCTGTACAGCGGTCTGCCTCGGTTGCTGGAGCTCGATCCGGTTCCCGTGTGGTGGCCGCTGCCGCTGCTCGGTGTGGCCGGTCTGCTGGTCGGCCTCCTGGTTCGGTTCGTCCCTGGCCGGGGTGGGGAATCACCGCTCGACGGCTTCCATCCGGGCGGTGGGCCGCCCGCTCCCCTGCCGCTCCTCGGCATCGCGCTCGCCGCGGTCGTGAGTCTGGGGTTCGGGGCCGTGGTCGGTCCGGAGGCGCCGCTGATCGCGATCGGCGGCGGCCTCGCCGCGGCGACCGTGCGGCTGACCCGACGGCAGGTGCCTCAGCAGACGCTCGCCGTCGTGGCGGCCGCCGGCAGCTTCGCGGCCATCAGCGCCCTGCTCGGGTCCCCCCTCAGCGGCGCGTTCCTGCTCATGGAGGCCGTCGGGATCGGGGGGCCCATGCTGCGGCCGATCCTGCTGCCGGGCCTGCTGGCCTCGGGCATCGGCACGCTCGTGTTCATCGGCCTGGACGCGTGGACGGGGCACGGCACGTTCTCGCTCGCCCTTCCTGATCTCCCGGGGTTCGCCCGACCGGACGTCGCCCAGTTCGGCTGGGCCCTCGCCATCGGGGTGGCGGCTGCCGTGCTCGTGACCGTGATCCGCCGCATCGCGGGGCCGCTGCGGGCCCTCGTCGAGCGACGCGTGCTCGTCATCACCCCGGTGATCGGGCTGTCGATCGCGGGGCTGGCCATCGGTTACGCCCAGGCCACCGGTCACGACGCGACGGACGTGCTGTTCTCGGGCCAGGACGGGCTCCCGGGGCTGGTCACGGGTGCGGCGGGCTACAGCGTGGGGGCCCTGCTCCTGCTGCTGCTGTGCAAGTCCTTGGCGTACGCGGGCTCCCTCGTCGCCTTCCGCGGCGGGCCTACCTTCCCGGCGATCTTCCTCGGCGCGGCCGGTGGGATCGCCCTGTCGCACCTGCCCGGACTCCCCCTCATCCCGGCCATCGCCATGGGCATGGGTGCCGCCTGTGCGGCGATGCTTCAGCTGCCGCTCACGTCCGTGCTGATCGCGACCATCCTGCTCGGCGCCGACGGGCTCGCCGTCATGCCGCTGGTGATCGTCGCCGTGACGGTCTCGTACGTCACGTCGGCGCGGCTGGCGCCACGACCGGCCACGCCGGAGGCCGGCGCGGGAGCCCGCCGGAGTACGCCCGACGCGACGGCGCCGGTCCCGGCCCCCCGGCAGACGGTGGCCGAGCGGGACGGCGGAGGGTCGTCCGGTGGGTGACCCCGGCTCCGACCCGGCACGCTCCCCGGCTGGAGCCCAGCCCGCCACCGCAGTCCCACTACTTCGCGGTCCGTCCGCGCGAAGGCCAACTCGACGCCTCCAGGCCGGCGCGCGGCCGGTCGATCCGTCAGCCGCGCAGCAGCCGGACACCAGCGGCGCGCCCCAGCGACGAGGTGGGTTCGATGCGATGAGGGCGGCCGGAGAGGCCGCCCCAGGGGGCTCACACCATCCCACCCAGCCCCTGGCCGATCAGGACGGCACCGATGACCAGCAGCAGCGTGGCCATGACGGTCACGCCATGCGCGGTCAGCCACGTGCGCAGCGACTCCAACGGGCCGGCCATGCGCTTGCGGCCAACCGTGTAGGCGACCACCGGCAACACGACGGTGCTGGCCGCGATCGCCGTGAAGACCACCACCGACCAGACGTCCTGCACCGCGGAGAGGCCGCCGTCGGCGACTGCCGCGCCGGCGGCGATGCACAGCAGCAGGTTCTTCGGGTTCAGCGCGGAGAGCGCCAGGCCCAGGCCGGCGGCCTTGACCGCGGTGAACCGGTCGATCGCCGCCATCCACTTCGGCAACGCCGGCTCCGAGCCCCGCGTCGGCCGGGACCGCCACTGCTGGACGGCCAAGCCCACCAGGAGCGCCCCGAGACCGAGTTCGACCCACGACGCGGCCGCGGACGGCTCGTCGCTGCCGCCCTGGCCCAGGGTGTCGGCCAGCAGCCGGACCACGGTTGTCGCGCCCGCGATCCCCACCACCCAGCCGGCCACGAACCCGGCACCGGTGCCCCCGGCCTTCCGAGCCAGCAGCATCAAGATGACCGCGATGATCGGGATCGGGGAGATCGCGACCCCCAGCGCCAGCGGAAGCAAGCCA
>DATIMX010000390.1:0-11482 GCA_035474935.1 Geodermatophilus sp.
CCAGTTGCGCTCCCCGCCGACCTGCTCGGGCAGCGCCGCGGTGGGCGCGGCCACCAGACCACCGGTGGGCGCGTAGGTCATCAGCTTCAGGGTGATCGCCGAGCGCTGGACGGCCTCCCGCCAGCGGCCGGTGTAGGTGGACCCGGCCAGCCACGCCCGCCAGAACGCCACCGTCTGGTCGAACAGGGCCCCCACCTCCGCGGGACGGATCTCGCGCGGTGGCCCGTCGGCGGCCGATTCGAGCACCACCCCGCGCATCTGACCGGCGACGAGGGGGAGCGTCGCGTGCCCGTCGCCGTCCCCGACGCCCTCGACGAGCCGCTCGTCGTCGGGCTCCCGGACGACGTGCAGCGTGAGCCGCTGGCCGTTGCTGCTGAACACCGCGCCGTGCTGGGTCATCTCCAGGCGGTGCGGGTGCCGGCCGTAGTCGAACCGGGGGGCGACGTCGATCTCGAAGGTCATCCGGCCACGCACGCACTGGACGATCCGGACGATCCGGTGGTTCTCGGTGGCCGTCGCCCCGGCAGGGGGCATGAAGTCCACGACCTGACCGAGGCCGTCCGCGGTGAAGAACCGGGTCACCAGCACGGCGGTGTCCGGCAGGTACATCTGCTTCGAGGTGTACTCGATGTCCGCCGGGCGGATCCGGAAGTGCCCGCCGCGCTCGTCGTCCAGCAACGCACCGAACACGCTGGGCGAGTCGAACCGTGGACAACAGAACCAGTCGATCGACCCGTCGGTCGTGACGAGTGCGGCGGTCTGCAGGTCGCCGATGATCCCGTGCTCGGCGATCGCGGTCTCGAGCCTGGTGCTCTCCGTCATGTCGCCGACCGTGGTCCACGGAGGGCGGCGGGACCTCATCCCTCGGGGGTGAGCCCCCGCGGGCTCCCGGTCTGCTTCAGGACGTCGTCCGGCCCGGTCCGTCCCGATCGACGCCATGCGACGCCGTCTCGGCCACCGCGACCTGGGGCGGCGGCCGGACCACCCGACCGGGATGAGTGCCGGTCATTCCGCGGGGACGAATGTCCCCGGCACACCGACTGACGCACCGGATCGTTGCGCACCGTCGGTGACGTCGCGGAGGGGATGGGCACATGGACACGGCACCGACGCGGACCCCGCCCCCCGAGGAACGGCTGGCCGGGCGGTTGGCAGCCGGCCCGCCGCCCGCGCAGGCACCCGCACGGGCAACGGCGGTGCGCCTGCTCAACGACCTCGGGCGGATCGACCGGGCCGTCTACCGAGCCGTGGCGGAGACCCCCACGCCCATCCTCGATCGCCCGGTGCGCCGGCTGTCGCGGGTCGCGGACCGGTCGGGGCTGTGGATGGTGGTCGCCGGGGCGATGGCCGCCGCGGGCGGTCGTGCCGGGCGGCGAGCGGCGGGCGCCGGTCTGACGGCCGTCGCCGTGGACTCCGCCGTCGTCAACATCGGCTTCAAGGTCGCCGCCCGCCGTCGGCGGCCCGACCGCGACCTCGCCGGCGTGCCCGAGGTCCGGTGGGTGCCGATGCCGCACTCGGCGTCCTTCCCGTCCGGTCACACCGCCTCCGGCTTCGCGTTCGCCACCGCGGTCGCCCAGATCCTGCCCGCGGCTGCCGCGCCCCTGCGCACGCTCGCTGCAGCGGTCGGCTACTCGCGGGTGCACACCGGGGTGCACTACCCGGCCGACGTGATCATCGGGGCGATGATCGGAGTCGCCGTCGGCGAGGCCGTCGGGTGGGGGCTGTGGCGGGTCGACGTCGTCCCGCGGTTCCGGTCGCGGCGCAGGGCGCCGTGAGGGTCCGCCACCCCCGGGCGGAGGTGGGTGCCCGGCCCGGCTGCCACCCTGCTCCTGCCCCCGGCGGCGAGGACGGCTGCGACGCGGCGACCGAGAGTCCCGGCCACCGGCCACCGGCCACCGGTCGGCGTCCTCGAGGCACACGTAGCCCATCGCAGTTCTCCTGGCGCTCGGGCTCAGCCTCGCAACGTCCTGCGCGGCGGACAGACAGCACGAGCTGGCGCGACTCGGCTCTCCCCGGGTGACCGGCTTGCGTGTCTCCGCCGAGGGCTTGCTGCTCGTCGATGAGCGAGCACAACGACGCAATCGACGTGGCCGACCACGTGCTGCACCCGCCCTGGTTCTTCGGGCTGGTGGCCTGGCGCCTGGACCGGCAGCCGACCGGGCGCCGTCGTCCGGCACGGATGAGGACCGGCGCTCGGGTCGTTCGCCACACTCGGGCCGGCTCCCGGAATGACGACGGCGAGGAGGTGCGAGATGACCGTGACCGCCACCGTGGTCCTCGCCGAGGACGGCGGTCCGCTCGGCGGCGCGGTGCCGTTCGGCGCGTCGTTCGTCGACTCCCTCATCGGGCGGCTGCACGTCGAGTACGGCGTGGACCGGCACGAGATCCGCCGCTTGGCGACGGAGGTGCTCGGGACGTTCGCGACCGCCCGTGTGCGGGCATTCGTCCCGATCCTGGTGGAGAAGAGGCTGCGCGAGACCTACCGGGCCCTGCGGGACGGGAGCGGGACGGCTCAGTCCGGCGGGGTGCGGGGTGACCGGCTGGATCTGCCGGCCGTCGCTGGTCGCCATCCTCGGTGAGCCCGGCCGTCCGCCTGGTGCCGGCCGGGGTCAGGGCCCTCCGCGGGTACCGCCGCCCCTGACTGGGGACATGGTGCTCTGCTCGACTCGACCCATCGGTTGTCCGACAAACTGACGCGAGGACCCCTCGCGGCCCGGACCGCCCCCGCTCGAGGCCCGAGCGTCCGGCCCTACGGCCAGCTCTCCGGCTCCCGCGCCGACGTGGCGTCGCTCCGCGACCCCTCGCGAGCCGTCCTCCGCCATTCCGTGGGGCTCGTGCCGAACCGCCCGCGGAACCAGCGGGAGAAGGCGCTGGGTGCGCTGAAACCCAGCAGCTGTGACACCTCGGTCAGCGAGTACCGCTCATTGGGTAGATAGCGCTCCGCCAGGCGTGCCCGGGTCGTGCTGAGGATGGAGGAGAAGGTCTCGTCCTGCTGGGCGAGGTACCGCTGGAGTCCCCGGGGACGGAGGCCGAGGAGCTGACTCGCCCGCGTCATGGACTGGCGCCCCAGCGGCAGCAGGAGCTCTACCACCTCGGCCACGTCCGTCATGCGCGTGGTCGCAGCAGGTGCCCGAGGAGCCACGACCGTGCGGAGGAACTGTTGGGTGTACGGCCGAAGTGAGGGATCCGACGTGATCACCTGGGCGTCGAGTTCCCGTGCCTGGAAGATCAGGCCGGTGTACTGGCGAGCGAATGTCACGCGGGGGCCGAAGAGCCGGCGCCACGGTTCCGCATCCGGGGGCGGGGGACGGGCGAAGGCGGCGGACAGGGGTTCCCAATCGGCGCGCACCAGAGCCCGGATGATGCCCAGAAGCGCCGCCATGACGAGGTCGAGAGCCTGATCGCGCGGTGCAGGCTCACCGAACTCGAGCCAGACCTCGATCATCGCGTGGTCGCCGCCCTCCTGCAGACGGAGATGCAGCGCTTCGTTGTAGGCGCGCTCGTACTGCACCAGGAGGTTCACGGCACCGCGCAGATCGGGCTCGTCACGGAGCACGACGCTCAAGGGACCGAGGGTGCCCAGGGTGCGGACCGCTGCCATGCGCAGTCCGAAGTCCGGGCAGCCTGACAGCTCTGCGGACAGATCGAGCAGCCGGGCCGCGGGAGCAGCGGGGATCCAGCGGTCGGGCACGTCCAGGTCGGCGAGGTGCAAGCCCACCCGCCGCATCAGAACCGCTGGATCCAGCCCCGATGACCGGGCCAGCCCCGCGTAGCCGGTGAGCGTGTTCGTTCGAATGCGAGGAAGCATCACGGGTTCCCTCCGCGATGGGCGAAAAGATAAAGGCCCCCACCGGATCGGTAAAGCGGTGCCGATGCACTCCTCCTGCCCTGTTGTGCAGTCGGGCTGGACCGGTTCCCCAGCGGTCCGACGCAGCGGCCCGGGTGGGAGCCGGACTCCCGGTAGGCCCCCGGAGGTCCCAGATGGCCGTTGACCACACGCCTGGACACACCGTCCCTCCTGCGGTTGCGCTGCCGGCGCCCCGCCGCCCTGCACCACCGACGGTCCGGATCTCCGCCTCGTTCGGCTCTCCCCATCGTGGGGGTGGGGAGGCAGCCACGCAGCAGGAAACACAGGTCAGGGACTCCGTACGTGCAGCCCCTGTGTCGGCACTGAATCGCCGCGACCTGGAGGTGCTCATCTGCCTGGCCGGGGGGAGGTCGACGTCCCAGATCGCGTCGAGCCCTCTCGGTGTCGAGGAACACCGCCCGCACGAGGATCCGGCAGGTGCAGGGCAAGCTGGACGTCGTAGGCCGGGATGCGGCTGTTCGGGCAGCTCAGGACCTCGGGGTCCTCGCCATCCTGCCGAGGCGGAACGCCATCGGCTGATCGCCGACCTCCGCACCACCGAGCCCGGCCTCGTCGGCCCTGGGCGGTCGGTCCCACGCGTGCGTCCGACCTCGATCGCCGGCCGCCCGTCCGCGCCCGATGCGGCGATTCACCCTGAGCGGGTGGTCCGGCCGCTGACCTCAGCCGCCTCACTGAGAACCGCCCGACCGCAGGCGCACAGCCGACCCCTGAGACCGTCCGTGTCGCCGACGGCGCACAGCGAGCGACGGGAGGACGTCGGTGACGTACTCGATCCTCGGCTGGGAGGCGACCAACGGGGATCTGGGCGTGGCATGTGCGTCCAGGTTCCCCGGCGTGGGCAGCCTCGTCCCGTACGGCGAGGCCGAGGTCGGTGTCGTCGCGACGCAGGGATTCGGCAACCCTCGGCACGGCTCCGTCGGGCTGGCGCTGCTCAGGTGTGGCGCCACGCCGCAGCAGGCGGTCGACGTCCTGCTCAACGACGACGCGCAGGCCCACAACCGGCAGTTCGCCCTCGTCGACCGGAGCGGCCGCGCCGCGGCCCACACGGGTGGCGACCTCCACACCTGGGACGGCTGGTCCGGGAGTGCGGGGGGCCGCCACTGCGTCGCCCTCGGCAACGGGCTCGCCGGCCGCAACGTCGTCGAGGACATGGTGCGGACCTTCGAGGGCTCGAACGGCTCTCTCGCCGAACGGTTGATGGCAGCCCTGCAGGCGGGCCAGCGGGCCGGCGGTGACATCCGAGGCCAGCAGTCCGCTGCGCTGCTGGTCCTCAGGCGTGACGGTGGTTACGGGGCACTGGACGACCGGCACGTCGTGATCTCCGTCTACGACCACGCGGAGCCGTTGGGCGAGCTCACCAGGTGCTACGCACTGCACCGGCTCTCCTACTTCCCGAGCGAACCGGCGAAGCTGGTCCCGATCGGCCCCGAACTCGCCGTCGAACTGAAGGGCCTCATGGCTGCTCAGGGCTTCTACGAGGGGCAACCGGACGGCACCTGGGACGCGGCTACCCGGAAGCGGTGGGAGCTCTTCCTGGGCAGCGAGAACTACGACAACCGCATCAACGGCGGTGAACTCCTCGATCTCGACGTGCTCGCCGACCTGCGTCTCAGGTACGGCCGGGCCGCGGTGTGACGGCGGGCGCACCGGATCGTGGACGAGGAGCGCGGGCGTGGGGGAGAGCCGATTCACCCGCGCCGAGTGACGCGCCGGACGCCCCGGGGTGGTGGAGTGATGCCTTGGTGTCGAGTCGTCTCGTCGAGAGGGCGTGGAGCGATGTGCCGGTGGATGGCCTACTTCGGCGACCCCATTCTCGCCAACGACCTGCTCTACCGGCCGCAGCACTCGATCATCGACCAGAGCCTGCACGCCGAGCTCGGCGGCTTCACCACGAACGGTGACGGTTTCGGCATCGGGTGGTACGGCGACGGTGGCGGCACGGCGCCGGCGGTGTACAAGAGCACCCATCCGGCCTGGAACGACGAGAACCTGCGCGAGGTCGCCACCCAGATCCGGACGCCGCTGCTGTTCGCGCACGTCCGTGCCTCGAGCGGAACGCCGGTGCAGCGCAGCAATTGCCACCCGTTCCGGTACGGGCGCTGGCTGTGGATGCACAACGGGTCCCTCGCCGGGTTCCAGGAGGTCAAGCACGACCTCGTGATGCAGGTGGACGCGTCGCTGTACCCGAGGATCGAGGGGTCCACCGACACCGAGACGCTGTTCTTCCTCGCGCTCACCTTCGGACTCACCGACGACCCGCCCGCGGCGGTCGCCCGCGCGGTGGGCCTCGTCGAGGACGTCGGCCGGCGCCACGGCGTGGAGCACCCGGTCCACATGACCGTGGCGACGACCGACGGCGAGTCGATCTGGGTCTTCCGCTACTCCAGCGAGAAGGCGACGAGCTCGCTCTACTACTCGACCGAGATCTCCCAGCTGCGCCGGCTGTACCCGGAGCTCGAGGTCCTCGACGGCCTGGGAGACGACACGCGCCTCATCGTCTCCGAGCCGCTGCGGGACCTCCCCGGCGCGTGGAACGAGGTCCCGGAGGGCTCGTGGGGCTTCGTCCGGCGGGGAGAGAACGACATCCAGCCGTTCCAGCCGACGGTCCCCGCGTGAGCGGACGGCAGGGTCCCCGTGGGGCGCTGCTGACCGTCGACGAGCGGAGGGGCAGGGCCGCTGACGTGGGAGGCCGATGCAGGTGACGAGCGAGGTCGAGCGCCTGCGCGCACGCGTGGCCGAGCTGATGCCGACGGCGCGCCAGGAGCTGTCCGAGCTCGTTGCCATCCCGTCGGTCGCCGACCCGCGCCTGTTCCCGCCGGAGGAGTGCCTGCGCGCGGCGCAATGGGTGGCCGACCGGTTCGCCGGCGTCGGCTTCGCCGACGCGCGGCTCGTGGCGACACCCGACGGGAGCAGCGCGGTCATCGGGACACGGCCGTGTGGCGACCCCGACGCCCCGACGGTGCTGCTGTACGCCCACTACGACGTGCAGCCCCCGATGGACGAGGCGGCCTGGCGCACGCCACCGTTCCGTCTCACCGAGGTGAAGGGCCGCTGGTACGGCCGCGGCGCGGCCGACTGCAAGGGCAACCTCCTCATGCACCTCACCGCCCTGCGCGCACTGGGGGACGACGTGCCGGTCGACCTCACGCTGGTCGTCGAAGGATCCGAGGAGCAGGGCACCGGGGGACTCGAGGCGTTCGTCCCCAGCCACGCCGACCTCCTCCGGGCCGACGCCATCGTCATCGCCGACACCGGCAACGCCGCGGTGGGCCACCCCGCGATCACCGTGAGCCTGCGCGGCACGGTCGACGTCGTCGTCACCGTGGAGGCGCTCGCCGCGGAGCGGCACTCCGGCATCTTCGGTGGCGCCGCACCCGACGCCCTGGCGGCGCTCGTGGCGATGCTCGCGACGCTGCGGGACGAGAACGGGAGCACCACCGTCCACGGTCTGCCCGGCACCGGCAGCTGGACCGGTGCGCCCTACCCGGCCGACCGCTTCCGACGCGAGGCCGGCGTCCTGGAGGGGGTCTCGCTGCTCGGCGACGGAACGGTCGCCGACATGCTGTGGACGCGGCCGGCGATCACCATCGTCGGCATCGACTGCCCTCCTGTCGTGGGGTCGGCCGCGGCCATCGTGCCCCGGGCCAGTGCGCGGCTGAACCTGCGCATCCCCCCGGGCGCCGCTCCCGGGCAGGCCGGGACTGCCCTCCTCGACCACCTGCACGAGGTGGCGCCCTGGCAGGTCCGGGTGACGGCGGAGGTCCAGGCGTCCGGCCCGCCCTTCCGGGCGACCACGGACGGGCGGGCGCACCGGGCGATGGCCGCCGCCATGCAGTCCGTGTACGGCAGGCCGGTCGTCGAGTTGGGTCAGGGCGGTTCGATCCCGCTCTGCAGCGTCCTCGGTGACACGTACCCCGGAGCGGAGATCGTGCTGATAGGGGTCGAGGAACCGTCGACATCGATCCACGCGCCCAACGAGAGCGTGGACCCGGGGGAGATCGCCGACCTGGCGCTCACGGAGGCCGTCTTCCTACGGCGGTACGCGGCTGCCGGCCGCTGAGCCGATCCGCACGAGGGCCCCCGGACGTCACGTCCCGACCGTCGAGCCCTGGACGGCCGGCACGGACCCGGTCGGCGCCATGTGGGGGAAGCCGAGGTCGTCCATGGCCTGCTCGTAGCAGTCGTGGAGGACATCGAGACGATGGATGAGCCGTCGCACGTAGTCCGGCGACCTGGACGGCGTGGTCGGCTGGGTCATGGTGTCCCAGAACACCCACGAGAGCTCTTCGCTGCGCCCGGACCAGGCTTGCGTGATCGGCGAGGGCAACGGTCCGAGAGCCGCGATGAAGCGACGCGTCACCTCACGGCGCAACCGTGCAGTCCGCACCTGGTGAGGAGCCGCCACCTCGCAGCGGCGCCGGACCGCGGCGCGTCGGTGCCCCCTCGCTCCTGGCGGCGGGGGCTCGATCGCGAGGCCGATGGCTCGCCCGAGCAGCGGCACGAGGAGGGGGCGGTCGACGTTCGACAGCTTGTCGTTGGCGCCCCGGAGGATGGCGGCCAGCTCCCCGTCCACGCAGCGTGGCTCGTCGGTGAAGCGCTCACCTGCCAGGAGTGCTGTGTACTCCATGAAACAAGCGCCCTGCGACGGATTCCTGTGCCTGCCCCGCTTCAGCACGGGCATCTCGTCCGGCACCGGTGTCGCCACCATCTCGTCGGGCGCGAACTCGGACATGGTCTCTGCTCCTGCTCGCCGAACACACATGGTCGCGGCTGAGGTCTCGCCCGAGGTGGACGAGGACCTACCGTCAGGTCGGAGGGTCACCGCGGCCGGTTGCCACGGCCGCGCGGCTCTGCCGCCAGGCCGACTGCGACCGGGGGACCCCGGCGCAGGACGGCGTGGCGGTACTCCAGCAACGCGTTCAGGTGCTCCTCGGCTCGTGTCAGGAGATCGAGGTTCTGGCGGTCGCCGGTCCTCGCTGCCACGGCCCGGGCCGCTCGGAGGTCGGTGAAGGCCTCCATGATGAGCCGGTCGAGGAGGACGAAACTGTTCAGGGGCGGCGCGGGCGCTGTCATGGCAGGACTCCCGCTGGTGGTCGTGTCGTTTCGCTGTTGGAGGCCCGAGCGTGACGCCACCTCGGAACGGGGGCATCGTCCGCGGCAGATGACACGGGGCCGTCACGCTCCCAGGAGGCCGATCACCCGGTGCGGCCGGCAGCGAGTCGTACATCCGGCTCGGCGGATGCCCGCGTTCAGCCGGCTCATCTGGCTCGCCGCTGCTCACCTTTCGGCGGCGAGCCGGAGGCCTCCCGGCCGGCGCGGCGCCACGCGGGACCGCGGCCAGCCGCTCGTCCGCCGGTCGGCGCCGCGCCGGACGAGTCCGCAATGAGGGGCCTGGCCCACCGGGGGTCCGAGGTCCTGTCCGAGGAGGACGGCGTACAGGGCCGGTGCGACCGGACGGGTCGGTCAGTCCGCCTCGGGACTGCTGACCCGCAGGTCGGCAGATGCCGGCCCTGTCCCCGTCGCGGCACGCGCCATCGAGGACGTCGCCGCCTCTGATGTGATTCCACCTCGTGGCGCAGCCGGGTGCTATCAGCCCAGAGCAAGGCCTTCGGCCGAGCTCGACGGGGTGGGGTCGGGCAGCCGGGCCATGCGGAAGGAGTTGACCAGGCCCAGGAGCCCCGCGAGGATCGGGATCACCAGCGCGATCTGGAGCGCCAGGGGCCGGGTCTCCGTGTTGATCCGGATGATCTCGTCCTGGACAGGTTCGGGCTGGTCAGCGAGCAGCTCGTCGAGCCCGGTGTTGCTCATCAGCTCCGCGTCCTCGTCCAGCACCTCGGCCACCTGTTGCTGCTGACCGGGCGAGAGGACGGCGCTGTTGTCGGCGCGGTTGGTGAACGTGATGGCCAGCGCGGCCAGCATGATCGCGCCGGCGAAGGCCAGCCCGAAGGACAGCCCGAACGACCCCGCGGCGGAGTTCACGCCGGCGGCCTCGCTGACGCGTTCGTCGGAGACCGGGCTGAGCGTGTAGTTGTTCAGCTGCGATACCAGCAGCCCCAGCCCGGATCCGGCGATCAGCAGCGGGACCAGCAGGTACCAGCCGGAGTCCGCGCGGGGCACGAGCGGCAGCAGGATCACCAGCCCCGCCGTGAAGAGCGCGAACCCCCATCGGACGACGGTGGACGGACGCCGCCCCGCCCGCCGGCCGGCCAGCAGGGCGATCCCGAACATGCTGAGCGACAGCGGGGCGATGGACAGGCCCGCTTGCAGCGCGTTGTACTCCAGCACCATCTGCAGGTAGATGGGCAGCACGATCATGGTGCCGCCCAGGGCTATCTGCTGGAGGAGCTGCTGGGAGACGCCCAGCCGGAAGTACTTGGACGCGAACAGCTCCGGGTCGAGCAGCGTCGGCCGTCCGGCCTGCTTGCGGCGCCGCAGCCACCAGACCAGCCCACCCATCGCGACGACGCCGATCACCAAGAGCGCGCCGACGGACTCACCACCTTCCTGCCACACCAGGATGCTCAGCACGATGCCGCCCATGCCGAGGACCGACAGGACCGAACCGACGACGTCGACGTGCCGCGACCCGGTGTAGGGCACGTTCCGGACGAGTCGGATGCCCGACAGCACGACCGCGATGATCACGGCCTCGAGCAGGAACCCGACCCGCCAGGACAGGAAGGTGGTGATGACACCACCGAGCAGCGGCCCGACCGCGGCGGCGATCGCCGCCGATGCGCCGACCAGTGCGTAGACCTTCGTCCGGGCCGCGCCGTCGAAGTTGCCGTGGATGAGCGACTGCATGGCGGGGAGCAGCAGCGACGCGCCGAGTCCACCGATCACCGCCCAGAACACGATGATCGCGGCCAGGCTCTGGGCCAGCGTCATGGCCACGGCACCCACGGCGTAGCCGAGCAGGCCGAGCACGTAGCACCGCTTGCGGCCGAAGAGGTCGCCGACCTTGCCGCCGATCAGGATGAACGCGGCGGACACCAGTGCCTCCAGCGCGATCGCGGACTGCACCCCGGAGACGGTCGTGTCGAGGTCCCGGACGACCGCCGAGATGGAGACGTTCATCAGGGACGTGTCCACGACCAGCACGAACATCGCCATCGCCAGCAGGAGGGCGAGCAGGCGACTCCGCGTTTCCCGTGGAGGAGAGGGCGTGTTCGCGCGCTCGCTCGCCATCGGGCCATCGTGGGCGGGACCGGTGCGCGCCGTCCTCATCCGGTCGAGGTGAACCGTGACGGCCCGCCGTGGACCAGCGGAGCCGCGCGACTACTCGGCGGAGGACGACCGCGGCACAGCGCGTTCCGCGGCGGACGGCGGTCCGAGGGTCCGCCCCGTGGTCATCCGGTCGGGCTCTGCGGTGCGGGGACGGGGCCGTCGGGGGCGTCCGCCGCCGCGGCCGGTGAGTCCGGCCTGCGGTGCTTCCAGCCGAGGTCCAGCGCGCTGCTCATGAGCAGGATGACCAGCAGGGCGACTGCGGTCGCCGGCTCCTCGACCAGCGTGGTGAATGCGAACGTCACCAGGACGATCACGGCGGATGCGATGGCCAGCGCGAGCAGCCAGACACTCGCCCCCGTCTCGCCCCGGACGCGGAGATGCCCTGCC
>DATIMX010000391.1:0-6762 GCA_035474935.1 Geodermatophilus sp.
TTCCGGGCCGACCACCTGGAGGAGGACTTCGAGGCGCGCAAGGGCCGGGCGCCGGAGCACGGCCTGGCCGACATCACCTGCCCGAACTGCGGCACGAAGGGCGCGTGGACCGAGCCGCGCGACTTCAACATGATGCTCAAGACGTACCTCGGCCCGGTCGAGGACGAGTCCGGCCTGCACTACCTGCGCCCGGAGACCGCGCAGGGCATCTTCGTGAACTTCGCCAACGTGATGGGCGCGGCCCGGAAGAAGCCGCCGTTCGGCATCGGACAGATCGGCAAGTCCTTCCGCAACGAGATCACCCCCGGCAACTTCATCTTCCGCACGCGCGAGTTCGAGCAGATGGAGATGGAGTTCTTCGTCGAGCCCGGCACCGACGAGCAGTGGCACCAGTACTGGATCGACGAGCGCACCCGCTGGTACACCGACCTGGGCATCTCCCCGGAGAACCTGCGGCACTACGAGCACCCCAAGGAGAAGCTCTCCCACTACTCGACGCGCACCGTCGACATCGAGTACCGCTTCGGGTTCCAGGGCTCGGAGTGGGGCGAGCTCGAGGGCGTCGCCAACCGCACCGACTTCGACCTCAAGACGCACTCGGAGCACTCCGGCGCCGACCTCACCTACTTCGACCAGGCCAGCAACACCCGCTGGACGCCGTACGTCATCGAGCCAGCAGCCGGCCTGACCCGTTCGCTGATGGCCTTCCTCATCGAGGCCTACACCGAGGACGAGGCGCCCAACGCCAAGGGCGGCGTCGACACCCGCACCGTGCTGCGGCTGGACCCGCGGCTCGCGCCGGTCAAGGCCGCCGTCCTGCCGCTGTCGCGCAACGCCGACCTCTCACCGAAGGCCCGTGACCTGGCCGCTCGGCTGCGGCAGAACTGGAACGTCGACTTCGACGACGCCGGCGCGATCGGCCGCCGCTACCGGCGGCAGGACGAGATCGGGACGCCGTTCTGCCTCACCGTCGACTTCGACACCCTCGAGGACGACGCGGTGACGGTGCGCGAGCGCGACTCGATGAGCCAGGAGCGGATCGGTCTGGACCAGGTCGAGACCTACCTGAAGACCCGCCTGCCCGTCTGCTGAGCACATCGTCGGCCTACCGGCCGACATCGCCACCAGGTTCCGTCCCCGGCCGCCGCGGAGCCGCTGCCCGTGTCCCGGCCGGTCGAAGGACCCCGTCCTCCCCACCCCTCGCAGGCTCGGGGCGGGCCCCGGGACGGGGCCGTTTCGGGGCTCCCCGCCGGGCCACCGGCGGGGGCGGACGGCCGACCCTCAGTCGCGCCAGCGGTACAGGTCGCGCAGCAGCGCGATCTCGGCGCCGTGGTGCAGGACCTCGCGGTTGACGTGCAGGACGAGCGCGGCCATGGGCGAGTCGGCCCAAGGTCCCTCGGTCGGCCCGCACGGCCGCCGCAGGCCCTCCTCGTCGAGGCCGCGGACGCCTGCGGTCCAGGCGGCGTAGGTCGCGTCGAGCTGGGCCAGGGCGGTGGCCGCGTCGCCGGGGTACTCGTGGCTGTGGTAGTCCACCGGTGGTGCGCCGAAGTGGCCGGCCGCCCGGGCGCCGAGGACGCCGACGACCAGGTGCCCGATCCGCCAGGCGATGGTGGTGACCGGTGCCGGGTCGGGCTCGGGCAGCGCGAAGTCGATCGTGAACTCGCCCCGTCCCGCCTGGATCGGCGCCGAGCCGGTGCCTCGCGGGCGGACGTTCCACGCGCCCCGGACCGGCTCCCACCGGTACTCCTCGTCGGTGAGTCCCTCCAGCCGCGGCCGCAGCTGCGTGCACCAGTGCAGGTCCAGCTGCTCGACCAGCTCGGAGGTCCAGTCCACCGTCGTCGTCCGTGTCGTCTCCATGGCTGGAGGCTAGGGACGGATGCGGTCAGGTCCGGTCCGCATCGTCGGCCATCATGTCGCCGTGGCCGACCAGACCGTCCGGGTGCTGCGGCTGCTGGCGCTCCTGACCTCGGCCCGCAGCTGGCGCGGTGAGGACCTCGCGGCCCGGCTCGGGGTCACCGCACGCACGGTGCGCCGCGACGTGGAGCGGCTGCGCGAGCTCGGCTACCGGGTCGACGCGGCACCCGGTCCCGCCGGCGGCTACGTGCTCGGCCCGGGCACCGACCTGCCGCCCCTGCTGCTGGACGACGAGGCCGCCGTGACCGTCGCCGTCGCGCTGCACCTGGCGGCCTCCGGCGCGGTCGGCGGCGCCGAGGAGGCCGCGGTGCGCGCGACCTCGGCGGTCGAGCAGGTCCTGCCCGCCCGGCTCCGTCGCCGGGTGGCCGCGCTGCAGTCGGCCACGGTGTCGTTGCCAGGCGGCGGGCCCGCCGTCGAGGCTGGACTGCTCGGGGTGCTGGCCCTGGCCTGCCGTGACGGCGAGCGGCTGCGCTTCTCCTACACGGACCGCGACGGAACCGGGTCCCGGCGGCACGTCGAGCCGTACCGCCTGGTGTGCACCGGCCGTCGCTGGTACCTCGTCGCCCGCGACCTGGACCGCGACGACTGGCGCAGCTTCCGGGTCGACCGGCTGGCCGAGCCGCTGCCCACCGGCGTGCGGTCCCGTCCCGTGGACCCGCCCGATGCCGCCCGGTACGTCAGCGAGGGGACGGCCGCCGGGCCCTACCGCTGGCGGGCCCGCGTCGTCCTGCAGGCACCGGCCGACGTGGTCGCCGCGCAGGTGCCGGCCACGGCCGCCGTCGTGGAGGCCCTGGACGACGAGCGGTGCCTGCTGCTCACCGGAGCCGACCGCCTCGAGGTGATCGTCGCCCACCTCCTCCTGCTGGCCACACCGTTCACCGTGCTCGAACCGCCGGAGCTCCGCGAACGGTGCCGGATGGCAGCGGGGCTGCTCGCCGCCGCGGCGGCCGCCGAGCCCGACGGGATGCGCTGAAGCCGGGGTCCGCAGGCGCAGCCGGGCCCGGCACCTGCCCGCGAGTATGTGTATGACATACACCTCCGTGTGTATCGTGTGGGGGTGAGCCGGACCAACATCGACATCGACGACGATCTCGTCGCCGGTGTCATGCGCCGCTACGGGTTGTCGACGAAGAGGGAGGCCGTCGACTTCGCCCTCCGTCAGGTCTCGGTCGTCCCGATGACGACGCGGGAGATGCACGCGATGCGGGGCAGCGGGTGGGGTGCGGACCTCGAGGAGATCCGGAGCGGCGAGGGTGCCGAGGTGGCCGCTCAGTGGGGCGAGGGGTGACCGTCCTCGTCGACTCCTCGGTGTGGATCGCCTATCTCCGCGACTCCGGCGGCCCCGAACTCGAGCTGCTGGAGCAGCTCATCGGCGAGCAGCGGGCGGCGACGACCGACGTGGTGCTGCTCGAGGTGCTGGCCGGCACGACGGACGAGGAGCGCGCGGCGCGCCTCCGCCGCTTCCTGGCCGGCGCAGAACTGCTCCGCCAGCAGTCACCGGTGGACGCGGAGCACGCGGCTGCCCTGTACCGCGCGTGCCGGCGAGCCGGTGAGGCGCCCCGGTCGCTCAACGACTGCCTCGTCGCGGCCGTCGCACTGCGGCACGGCGTCCCGGTGCTCCACCAGGACCGCGACTTCACCGTGCTGGCCGCCCACACGGACCTGCGAGTGGTGGACCCGGCAGCCTGACGCTGCTCGGCCCCGAGCCGAGGACCAGCGCGGCGCGCCGCTGCCCGGCCGTCACGGAGCGGGGAGGTGCGCGGCGGGCCTGCGCCAGAGGAGCAGGTACCGCCAGAACAGCAGCCGCCGCACCCGGACACCGGGCAGCAGGCGGGTGGCCTCGGCGCGGACCTGCCGGACGGTGAGGTCGGGCTCGGCCACCGGCATGGCGGCGTGCGTGGCCTCGGGCCGGAACAGGTCCGCCCCGGTGAGCGGCCGCAGCGCGGCGAACCCCAGTCCCAGCGCGGCGTGCGTCACCGCTGCCGCCAGCTCCACGCCCAGCTCGCGGGGCAGGTCGGCGCGGGGGAGGGCCACTGCGGCGAGCACGCCTCCGGGGCGCACCCAGCGGGCCATCCGCGGCAGGACGTCGGACAGCGGCAGGTGGTGGAGCAGGGCGGAGCTCACGACGGCGTCGTAGTGCCCGGCGGGGAGGTCCGCCGTCCGCAGGTCGGCCAGGTGCAGCGTCAGGTTGGGCGGGGCCGCGTGCGCGGCAGCGGCCACCATCGCCGCAGAGCGGTCGACCGCGTCGACGTGCTGGACCCGCGAGGCGAGCCGGCGGGCCAGCGTCCCGGCGCCACAGCCGGCGTCCAGCACGCGGGTGGCGTCCGGGGGGACCCGGGCCAGGAGCAGCCCGTGGTACCAGCGGTTGTGGTCCCAGTCGGTTCCCCGCACGGGGCACCCCTCCTGTCGAGCGCCGGGTGACGTGCCTCGCCACCTACCCTGGGGATCGTGAGCAGCAGCGTCCTCGAGCGGCCGTCGTCCCCCGCGACCGGTCCGGCTCCGCTGCGCCTGGGCGCGCTCACCGTCGACCCCGCCGTGGTGCTCGCGCCGATGGCCGGCATCACCAACCCGGCCTTCCGCACGCTGTGCCGCGAGTTCGGCGCCGGGCTCTACGTCTGCGAGATGATCACCACGCGGGCGCTGGTCGAGCGCAACGAGAAGACGCTGCAGATGGTCCGCGCGACCCCCGACGAGGCGGACGCCTTCTCCGTCCAGCTGTACGGCGTCGACCCGGCCACCGTCGGCCGCGCGGTGGAGATGCTCGTCGGCGAGGGCGTGGCCGGCACCCGCCCGGCGCACGTCGACCTGAACTTCGGCTGCCCGGTGCCCAAGGTGACCCGCAAGGGCGGCGGCTCGGCGCTGCCGTGGCGGCGGGTGCTCCTCCGCGACATCGTGCGGGCCGCCGTCCGCGCCGCCGGCGACGTCCCGGTCACGGTGAAGACCCGCATCGGCATCGACGCGGACCACGTCACCTACCTCGACGCCGGGCGGATCGCCCAGGACGAGGGCGCGGCGGCGATCACCCTGCACGGGCGCACCGCCGACCAGCTCTACAGCGGCACGGCCGACTGGGCCCCGATCGCCCGGCTGGTCGAGGCCGTCGACATCCCGGTGCTCGGCAACGGCGACATCTGGGAGGCCGACGACGCGCTGCGGATGGTCGCCAAGACCGGCTGCGCCGGCGTCGTCATCGGCCGCGGCTGCCTGGGCCGGCCGTGGCTGTTCGGTGACCTCGCGGCCGCCTTCGCCGGGCGGACCCGCCGCGCGCTGCCGACGCTGCGCGAGGTGGCCGCGGTGATGCACCGGCACGCCGCGCTGCTGTCCGAGGAGCAGGGCGAGCTGCACGGCTGCACCGACTTCCGCAAGCACGTCGCCTGGTACCTCAAGGGGTTCTCCGTCGGCTCCGACGTCCGCCGCGCGCTGGCGATGGTCGGCTCGCTGGACGAGCTGGCCGAGCTGCTGGCCGGCATCCCCGACCAGCCCTACCCGACGGCGGTGCTCGGCGGTCCGCGTGGACGCACCAGCCCGCCGCGGCCGGTCGCGCTGCCCGAGGGCTGGCTGGCCGACCGCGACGACCCCCGGCCGCCGGCCGGGGCCGAACTGCTGGTGAGCGGCGGATGAGCGTCGACGGCCGCAGCGGGCACACGGACCGGGGTCGAGCCATGAGTGCCGCGCGGACGACGGGCGAGGGAGCATCGCAGCGAGACGCCCGGAGCCGACGGCGAGTGAGCATCGCGGTGAGCGCCGGCGACCGAGGAGCGGAGCGAGCGTGGAGGCGACTCGCGGCGTCGAGCGAGGAGCGGATCGGGACCGGAGTCGAGCCGTGAGCACAGGCCCCTACCTCTACGACGACGACCCGGCGCCGCTGCACACCGGCACCCCCCGCCCCGCACGGGCGCTGATCCTCGCGGTGATCGGCGGGACCGTCGCCGTCGCCGTCGGCATGGCCGTCGGCCTGCCGCTGGTGAAGGGCAGCCCGGAGGAGCAGGCCCGCGAGGTCTCCGGGGTCTTCCTCGCCGCGCTCGCCCAGGACGACCTCGAGACGGCCTACGGGCTGCTCTGCGCGGAGGAGCGGGCGCGGCTGGCGCCGCAGGCGGTGCCCACCGAGTACGCCCCCGGCGGTACCGGTGAGGTCACCGGCACGACCGCCGACGAGGTGGACGGCGCACCGGTGCAGCGGGTCGAGGTCGCCTGGAGCGACGGCAGCACCTCCACCCTCACCGTCGTCAGCCAGCAGGGCCCCCGCGTCTGTGGGACCGCGGCCGCCTGATAACGGACGCCCACCTCCACCGCTCGCGGACTGGCCTCGCCCGCAGGCTCAGCCCGAGCTGGCGGGGGCTGAGAGGGGCGAGGTCCTTCTGCCTGCAGGGACCCGCCGTCCGGAGGGCTGGCGTCTCCCCGACCGGTGGTCCACGATCACTATCTGGTCTTGAGATGACGTATGAGACGTCTACCTGTCACAGCGGCTCGGGACCGGGCTCGCCGGGGCGGCGACGGGCGACCCCGGGACGCCGTCCCCGGCAGGCAGTGACCAGCCGGCGGACGAGCGCGGAGGTGCACGGTGGGCAGCGGTACCGGGACGGCCAGGTGGGTCTACGACTTCAGCGAGGGCAACAAGGACCAGAAGGACCTGCTGGGGGGCAAGGGCGCCAACCTGGCGGAGATGGTGCGGCTGGGCCTGCCCGTGCCGCGCGGTTTCACGATCAGCACCGACGCGTCGTTCAACCCGATGTTGAGGACCGTCTCCATCATCCCCGGCATCGAGAACTTTGCCCCGGACCGCACCGACACCAGCAGCGGATCGTCCGGATCTCCCAGCCGCTTTCCCCGGGCGGCCTCCAGCGCCGC
>DATIMX010000392.1:0-3715 GCA_035474935.1 Geodermatophilus sp.
CTCGGTCAGCGGCCGCTGAGGAAGGACCCCCGTCCTCCCCACCCTTCGCAGGCTCAGCAGAAGGACCCCGTCCTCCTCACGCCTCGCACGCTCGGCGCGAGCCTCGGGACGGGGCCTGGACGGGAGCCGTTCCAGCACCTCGCCAGGCTCGCGGCGGGACCCTGCCAGGGGGCCGTCAGGGCTCGTGGCAAGCCGCTGAACACCGGGCGCGGACTACCGTCGGCGGGACCGCACCCCGTCGTCCCCCGGAGGTCCCATGCCCCAGCCGGTCACCGCCAGCGGCAGCCGCGAGCTGCCCCACGAGCGGCGCCGGGTGTGGGAGGCGCTGGCGGTGCTCGCACCGTACTGCGCCGTCTGCGACGTCTCCTACGTCGTCGAGGGCGCCGGCGCACCCGACCGCGGGACCCGGTTCGTCTGCGTGCCCGGCCGCCTGGACGACGGGGCGCAGCCGCCGGCCGGTGCGCCGCAGGGCGAGATCGTCGAGTGGGTGCCGCGGGAGCGGGTCACCACCCGGCTGCGGCTGACCCCCGAGACCTGGACGACGACGATCGAGCTCGCCGACGCCGGCCCCGCTGCCACCCTCGTGACCATCACCGTCAGCCACGAGCCGCGCTCCGACGGCCGGCTCACCCAGCGGCTCACCCAGCGCCTGATGCGCGGCGGCGTGCGCGAGATGGTGCAGCGCACGGTGGACGGCGAGCTCGACCGGCTGCCCGCGCACGTCGCTCGCCTCCAGGCGTGATCATTAGATTGGGCGACGCGCGCATCGTCCTCTCGACCGCCGGGTACAGGAGAGCCATGATCCGGTGCGCAGCACCCGGCGCTGTGCCGGGTCCGCGCGCTCCGGGCGGGTTACCGAGGAGTTGGCTATGGAAATCATCGGGTTGATCATCGCGGGGCTCATCATCGGCCTGCTGGGGAAGTTCGTCGCCCCCGGCGCGAAGGACAACACGCCCCTCTGGCTCACGCTGCTGTGCGGCATCGGCGGGGTGCTCATCGGATATTACGTGAGCGGCGCGCTGGGGGTGGCGGCCACTCCAGGCATCGACTGGATGAGGTGGATCATCTCCATCATCGTGGCGGCGGTGCTGGTGGTGGCGGCATCGACGCTCACCGGCCGGAACAACCGCGCCGTCCGCTGACCCCCCGGTCCTCGGGGGGCTCTGAGCCCGACGGAGCCCCCCGAGGGCAGCCGGCCGGACGGCGTCCGCCTCCCCGGCCCGCGAACGCGAGGGAGAAGTCGTGCAGATCCTCGGTCTCATCGCGGTCGGCCTGGTCATCGGTGCCCTGGCCCGACTGCTCAAGCCCGGCAGGCAGCGGATGAGCATCCTCGCGACGCTGCTGCTCGGCGTCGCCGGCGCCGTCATCGGCGGCCTCATCGCCGACTGGCTGGACGTCGGCTCGGTCACCGAGCTGAACTTCTGGGGCTTCCTCTTCGCCCTCATCGTCGCCGTCCTGCTCATCGGCGTCGCCGAGGCCGTGTCCGCAGGCCGCAACCGCGCCGTCCGCTGACGCCGGTTCCTCGGGGCCTCAGAGCTCGACGGAGTCCCCCGGGGCCAGCCGGCTGTAGGGGGTCGGCGTCCCCGGGCCCCGCTCGCCCAGCAGCCCGCCGACCAACCCCAGCCCGGTGTCGTTGAGCAGCCCGTCGTGGACGGCGTACGCCTGGTCCGCGTCCACGGCCCGCACGTAGTCGATCACCTCCGCGATCTTCGACCAGGGCGCGTGCACCGGCAGCAGCAGCGTGGCCACCGGCTCGCTGGGCACGGTGAACGCGTCGCCCGGGTGGAACACCACCCCGCCGACCAGGAACCCCACGTTGCCCACCCGCGGCAGTTCCGGGTGGATCACCGCGTGCAGCTCCCCGTGCACGGTGACGTCGAAGCCGGCGACGGTGAGCGCGTCGCCGTCCCCCACCACGTGCACCCGGCCGGCCGCGCCGTCGAGCTGCCCGGCCACCGACCCGTTGGTCCACACCTCCAGGGCGGGGTCGGCGTCCATGGCCGCGCGCAGCACGTCGGGCGCGAAGTGGTCCATGTGCTCGTGGGTCACCAGGACCGCGTCGGCCCCCTGCAGCACCGACGGGTCGGTGAACACCCCCGGGTCGATGACGAGCCGCCGGTCGTCCTCGCTGAGGACGACACAGGCATGGCCGTGCTTCGTCAGCTCCATGTCCCGCATCCTGCCCCCGGCCGGCGAGACCCGCCCGGCCCGCCTCCGGGTGAGTCGCTCACCCGTCCGGGTGAGCGGACCCCGGTCGACACTGACCCCGTCCCGGCGGGCTGCCGACACCTTGGGCATGAGCGCCCCCACCCTCGCCGCCGCCACCGTCGTCGCCGCCCGCAGCCGCCCGCACGGCCCGACGGCCGCCCTCTGGCACGCCGTCGAGATGCACCGCCCGACCGCCGAGGTCGACGGCGCCTGCGAGCTCACCCTCTGCGGCTCGCTGGCCCGCGTCGACGTCGAGCAGCCGTGGCCCACCCCGGCCCGCGACGTCTGCCCCGCCTGCGTCGTCCTCACAAGCTGACGGAGTGGCCTCCCTGCAGGGTCCCACCGCGAGCCTGCGAGTGGTGGGGGGCAGGGGGGTCCTCCTGCTCGGCCAGCTCGGCCCGCAGCCGGGCCAGCAGGTCCGACCGGGTGCCCGCGCCCAGCCGCTGGCGCATCCGGGAGACGTGGTGCTCCACGGTCTTGGCGGAGATGTAGAGCCGCCCGCCGATCTCGCGGTAGGTCTGCCCGGCCACGACCAGCCGGGCCACCTCCCGCTCCCGGTCGCTGAGCGTCCCGGTCCCCACCGCCGGCGGGCCGGGCTGGGAGGTGTCGCGGCCAACCGGTCGCGGCACCGGCACCGCCGGCGCGGTCTCGCAGCCGGCGCTGTCGGCCAGTGACCGGGCGCAGCCCAGCAGCACCGAGCGGGCCCGCTGCTCGGTCGCCCGCGCCGCCGCCTGACCGGCCAGCCGCGACCCGTCCCAGCCCAGCCCCACCGCGGTGAGCTGCTCGGCCGCGGCCACCACCTCGTCGGGGTCGACCTCCCCCGACAGCACCTGCAGCCAGGTCCGCCCGGCCCGCGCCACCGTGGCCGCGTAGGGGCTGGTCCGTGCCGCCGCGACCAGCGCCGCCGCGTGTGGCCGCAGCCCGTCGGGATCGTCGGCCAGGATCGCGGCCTGCGCGCCGCTCCAGTGCAGCGAGGTCGCCCACAGCTCCGGGTCGCCCAGCCGCGCCAGGAGCGCCTGCGCCTCGGCCAGGTGCGGGCGCAACCGCTCGCCGTCCCGCAGCCGTGCCGCGGCCACCACCAGCTCGCCCAGCGGCAGCAGGGTGAACAGGTCCACGCGGTGGCGCACCACCGCCTCGCGCGCCCGCACCCACGCGCGCACCAGGGCCGGCAGGTCGCTGCTGCGCCGCGCCAGCCCCACCTCCAGGGCCTGCAGGACGACGTCGTCCCGCGGCTCCAGCGGGCCGCCGCCCTCCTGCGCGCAGGTCATGTGCTCCCGCGCCTGCGTCACCCGGCCGGCCAGCATCGCGATCCACGCCAGCAGCAGCCGGTGCCGCCGCCGGCACGGCGGGCCGCCGAGGTCGGCACCGACCGCCCGCTGCAGCACCGACTCGGCCACTCCCAGCTCCCCGCTGTGCAGCGCGACCAGCGCGGCGAGTGCGGCGGGGGAGTCGACGAGCAGCGCGGTGCGGCCCACCGGCTCGAGCAGCGCGGCGGCGCGGGTCAGCG
>DATIMX010000393.1:0-17775 GCA_035474935.1 Geodermatophilus sp.
AACCTGGTCGGCATCGCCGGCAAGCCGCACGCCAAGACCGTCGTCGCGGTGATCGGCCCGCAGACCGCGGCCACGGCGCAGGAGTTCGGCCTGCGGGTCGACGTCCAGCCCGAGACCGCCGCCGTCGGCCCGCTGGTCGACGCCCTGGCCGAGCACGCCCTGTCCCTCCGCGAGGCGGAGGGCGGCGAGGACCGGTGAGCGGGGGCGCGAGTCCCGGGTTCGCGCGCGGGCGTCGGCTGCGGTCGACGCCCGCGCTGCGGCGGCTCACCGCGCAGACCCGGCTGGCCCCGGCCGACCTGGTGCTGCCGGTCTTCGTCAAGGAGGGCATCGCCGAGCCGCAGCCGATCAGCTCGATGCCCGGCGTCGTCCAGCACACGACCGACTCGCTGCGCAAGGCCGCGCACGAGGCGGCCGAGGCGGGCATCGGCGGGCTGATCCTCTTCGGCATCCCGTCGGAGAAGGACGCCGTCGGCTCGCAGGCCGACGCCGCCGACGGCATCGTCAACGTCGCCCTGGAGCAGCTGCGCGCCGACCTCGGCGACGAGCTGGTGCTCATGGCCGACCTGTGCCTGTGCGAGTACACCGACCACGGGCACTGCGGGCTGGTCACCCCGGCCGGCGTCGTCGACAACGACCCGACGCTGGACCGCTACGCCTCGGTGGCGATCGCCCAGGCCCAGGCCGGGGCGCACGTGATCGCCCCCAGCGGGATGATGGACGGCCAGGTCGCGGCGATCCGCCGGGCGCTGGACGGCGCGGCGTTCCAGGAGACGCCGATCCTCGCCTACGCCGCCAAGTACGCCTCGGGCTTCTACGGCCCGTTCCGCGAGGCCGCCGAGGGCGCGCCGCAGTTCGGCGACCGCTCGACGTACCAGATGGACCCGCCCAACGCCGACGAGGCGTTGCGCGAGGTGGCGCAGGACCTCGCCGAGGGCGCCGACGCGGTCATGGTCAAGCCCGCGCTGCCCTACCTGGACATCGTGGCCCGGGTGGCCGACGCCGTCGACGTCCCGGTCAGCGCGTACCAGGTCAGCGGCGAGTACGCGATGATCGAGGCGGCCGCCGCCAACGGCTGGGTGGACCGGCAGCGGGCCGTCCTGGAGACGCTCACCGCGATCCGCCGCGCCGGGGCCGGCACCGTGCTGACCTACTGGGCGGTGGAGGCCGCGCAGTGGTTGTCCCCCACCCGCCCCTAGCGCGGATGTCCTACGACGAGCCCGGGGGCTCCTGGCGGCCGTGCTGGCTGGTCGCCGGGGTCCTCGGCCTCGTCGTCGTCCTGGACCAGGTGCTGCCCGGGCCCGGCCTGCCGCCGCTCGGGTGGGTCCTGGCGGTGGTCGCCGTCCCGGGCGTGGTGGCGGCGGGCGTGGTCTCCGCCCGCCGCGCCTGGACGGTCCGGGTCGACGCCGCCGGCGAGGACCCGGCGCTGTCGGTCGGCCCGGAACGGGTGCCGCTGGCCGACGTCGACGCCGCGCACCTGCGCGCGGTCGGCGCCGGGACGGCGGGGGTGGACGCCGGCGCCCCGGTGCTCGGCGGCGGCTGGTCGCTGCCCCGCGGCCGGTCGGGCCTGCCGCTGCGGACCACCGGCGGGCGCACCGTGCTGGTGCCCACCCGCGACCCGGCGGCGCTGTTCCGCGCCCTGCTCGCGGCTGTGTCGGACGTCCCCGGCAGCCGGTCGGAGAGGGAGGGGACACTGGGGTCGTGACCTCGCTGGACAGCCCCCCGTACGCCTACGAGGCCCCCGCGTCGGCCGACCTGTTCGCCCGCGCGCAGCGGGTCACCCCCGGCGGGGTGAACTCGCCCGTGCGCGCCTTCGGCGCCGTCGGTGGCACGCCGCGCTTCATGGCGCAGGGCCAGGGCGCGTACCTCACCGACGCCGACGGCCGCCGCTACGTCGACCTCGTCGCCTCGTGGGGTCCGCTGATCCTCGGCCACGCCCACCCCGCGGTCGTGGAGGCGGTCACCGCCGCCGCCCGGCGCGGCCTGACCTTCGGCACCCCGACCGAGGGCGAGGTGGAGCTGGCCGAGGAGATCGTCCGCCGGATGCCGCCGGTGGAGGAGGTGCGGCTGGTCAACTCCGGCACCGAGGCGGTGCTCTCGGCGGTGCGCCTGGCCCGCGGCGTCACGGGCCGCCAGGTCGTCGTGAAGTTCGCCGGCTGCTACCACGGCCACGTCGACGCGCTGCTGGCCTCGGCCGGCTCCGGCGTGGCCACCCTCGGCCTGCCCGACACCCCCGGCGTCACCACCGGCGCCGCCGCCGACACCGTCGTCCTGCCCTACAACGACGCGGCCGCCGTCGAGGCCGTCTTCGCCGAGCGGGGCAGCGAGATCGCCGCGGTCATCACCGAGGCCGCGGTCGGCAACATGGGCGTCGTCCCGCCGCTGGACGGCTTCAACCAGGCGCTGCGCCGCATCACCGCCGCGCACGGCGCGCTGCTGATCGTCGACGAGGTCATGACCGGGTTCCGGGTGTCCCGCTCCGGCTGGTACGGCCTGGACCCGGTGGACGCCGACCTGATGACCTTCGGCAAGGTGATGGGCGGCGGGCTGCCGGCCGCGGCGTTCGGCGGCCGCGCCGACCTCATGCAGCACCTGGCCCCGGCCGGGCCGGTCTACCAGGCGGGCACGCTGTCGGGGAACCCGGTCGCGGTCGCCGCGGGCCTCACCACGCTGCGGCACTGCACCCACGAGGTCTACGCCCGCTGCGACGAGGTCGCCGTCACCCTCCGCGGGGCGGCCAGCGCCGCGCTGTTCGCCGCGGGCGTCCCGCACCGCGTGCAGCAGGCCGGCTCGATGTTCTCGGTGTTCTTCGTCCCCGACGAGCGCACCGTGCGGGACTACGACGACGCCCGCTCGCAGGACGCCGCCCGCTACACCGCCTTCTTCCACGCGATGCTGGCCCGCGGCGTCTACCTGCCGCCCTCGGCGTTCGAGTCGTGGTTCGTCAGCGCCGCGCTCGACGACGAGGCCGTCGAGCGGGTCCTCGCCGCCCTCCCGGCCGCCGCCCGCGCCGCGGCGGCCGTCGACCCGTCGTCCGCCCCACCGGCCGAGGAGCCGGCCGACGCCTCCTCCGGGATGAGCACCTGATGGCCGAGCAGACCGTCGTCCACCTGCTGCGCCACGGCGAGGTCCACAACCCGGAGAAGGTGCTCTACGGCCGGCTGCCGGGCTACCGGCTCTCCGAGACCGGCGAGGCGATGGCCCTGGCCGCGGCGGAGTGGCTGACCGACAAGGGCCTCACCCACGTCCTCTCCAGCCCGCTGGAGCGCGCGCAACAGACCGCCGCGCCGATCGCCGGCAAGCTCGACCTGCCCGTGGAGATCGACGACCGGCTGATCGAGGCGGGCAACGCCTTCGAGGGCCTGCGGGTCGGCGTGGGGGACGGCGCGCTGCGCTCGCCGCAGCACTGGTGGAAGCTGCGCAACCCGTTCCGCCCGTCGTGGGGCGAGCCCTACGTGGAGATCGCCGCGCGGATGCTGGCCGCCGTCGAGGCCGCGCGGGACGCCGCCCGCGGTGCCGCGGTGGTGTGCGTCAGCCACCAGCTGCCGATCTGGACGCTGCGGCTGCACCTGGAGGGACGCCGCTACGCGCACGACCCCCGCCGCCGGCAGTGCGGCCTGGCCAGCGTGACCTCGCTGACCTACGACGGCGACCGCTTCGTGGGGCTGTCCTACGCCGAGCCCGCCGGGGCCACTCCCTCCGATGCGGTCCCCGGCGCATGAGGTACCCCCCACGAGGACGCTCTGCCGGCGGTCCACGTCCCCGCGGGGGCCCCGCTGCGCGCGGGCTGCTCGGCGCCCTGGTCGGGGCGCTGGTCCTGACCGGCTGCGCCACCGGCACCGACGCCGTCGACGTCAACAACGGCGGAGAGTTCCGCTTCGTCCAGGGCACCCCCGCCGGCGAGGTCATCCCGCCCGACGAGCGCGCCTCCGCCCCGGACTTCTCCGGCACCCTGCTCGACGGCCGGGAGTTCGACTCCGGTGAGCTCGACGGCGGTGTCGCGGTGCTCAACTTCTGGGGCTCCTGGTGCGCGCCCTGCCGCGTGGAGTCGCCGCAGTTCCAGGAGGTCTACGCGGAGGTGCGCGACCAGGGGGTGCAGTTCCTCGGTGTCAACGTCAAGGACACCGACCAGCTGGCCCGCGCCTTCGAGGACAGCTTCGGCATCGAGTTCCCCTCGCTGGACGATCCGCGCGGCGAGGTGGCGCTGGCGTTCCGCGACTACCCGGCCAACGCCATCCCGTCCACCATCGTGCTCGACGCGCAGGGCCGGGTGGCCGCGGTCTACACCGGCGCGGTCGAGCAGGACGACCTGCGTGCGGTGCTCGACCTGCTGATGGCCGAGGAGGGCTGATGGGGGAGACCTTCAGCGGCCTGGTGACCGACGGCCCGCTGCTCGTGGCCGCCGCGGTCGCCGCACTGGTCGGGCTGGTCAGCTTCGCCTCGCCCTGCGTGCTGCCGCTCGTGCCGGGCTACCTCTCCTACGTCACCGGCCTGGTCGGCTCCGGTACCTGTCCCGCTCCGGCTCCGGCGCCGGGGTCCGGCGGCACGGCGGTGGCGGTCCGGACCGACGAGCGCTCCCCCCGCGGCCGGATGGTGCTCGGCGCGGCGCTGTTCGTGCTCGGCTTCACCGCCGTCTTCGTCACCATCAGCACCGCGTTCGGCGGCCTGGGCCGGCTGCTGCTGCAGTACAACGACGAGATCACCCGCGTGCTCGGCGTCGTCACCGTCCTGGTCGGGCTGGGCTTCCTCGGGTGGCTGCCGCTGCTGCAGCGCACCAAGCGGGTGGCGTTCCGGCCCGCGACCGGGCTGGCCGGCGCCCCGCTGCTGGGCGTCGTCTTCGGGCTGGGCTGGACGCCGTGCCTGGGCCCGACGCTCGCCGCGGTGCAGAACCTCGCGTTCCAGCAGGCCACCGCCGGCCGCGGCGCGCTCCTCGGGCTGGCCTACTGCCTGGGCTTGGGCGTGCCCTTCGTGCTGGTCGCGCTCGGCGCCCGCTGGGCGATGGGCGCCACGTCGTTCCTGCGCCGGCACGCGCGGGCGGTCACCCGGTTCGGCGGCGTCGTCCTCGTGCTCGTCGGCCTGTTGCTGGTGACCGGCGCCTGGACCGAGATGATGCGCTGGCTGCAGGGCTGGCTGGCCGCCAACGGCTTCGCGGAGAGCGTCCTGTGAGTGCTGTCGCCCCGCCGCGGCCGGCCGCGGCGCCGCCGCCCCCTGCCCGCCCCTCCCTCGGCGCCCGCGCCCGGGGCCTGTGGCTGCGCTGGTGGCGCCGGCTCACCGCCATGCGGACGGCGATCATCCTGCTGTTCCTGCTGGCGCTGGCGGCGATCCCCGGGTCACTGCTGCCGCAGCGCTCGCTGAACCAGAACGCCGTCCGCCAGTACTCCGCCGACCACCCGACGGTGGCGCCGGTGCTCGACCGGCTCTACGCCTTCGACGTCTTCAGCTCGCCGTGGTTCGCCGCGGTGTACCTGCTGCTGTTCGTCTCGCTCATCGGCTGCGTCGTCCCCCGGCTGGTCGAGCACGTCCGCGCGCTGCGCGCCGCTCCGCCGCCTGCGCCGCGCCGGTTGCTGCGGCTGCCCGACTCCGCGGAGCTGGCCACCCCGCTGCCCGGTCCAGCCGCCCTCGACGTGGTCGAGGAGGAGCTGCGGGTCCGTCGCTACCGCGTGGTCCGCCGCCCCGGGGCCGAGTCGGCTCCGCCGGGTCCTGCGGGATCCGGCGACGAACTGTCGGCCGAGAAGGGCTTCTGGAAGGAGTCCGGCAACCTGCTGTTCCACCTGTCCCTGGTGGCGCTGCTGCTCGGCCTGGCCGGCGGCAAGCTGTGGGGCTACGAGGGCAGCATCCTGGTCACCGAGGGCCAGGGCTTCTGCAACTCCTTCCAGCAGTACGACACCTACTCCTCCGGCGCGCTGGTCGACGGCGCGGACCTCACCCCGCTGTGCGTCGACCTCGAGGACTTCCGCGCGGAGTACGAGGAGAACCTGACCGCGGCCTCCTACACCGCCGACATCCGCTACGGCGGGCCCGGCGAGGAGGGCCGGCCGACGACGATCGGCGTCAACGACCCCCTGCGGGTCGACGGCGACCGCGTGTACGTGACCGGGCACGGCTACGCGCCGCGGTTCACCGTCACCCTCCCCGACGGGACGGCGTTCACCGACGTCTCCGCGCCGTTCCTGCCCTCGGACCAGACGACGATGTCCAGCGAGGGCGCGCTCAAGCTCCCCGACCTCGGCGGCGGTGCCGAGGACCAGCTGGCGCTCGAGGGCTTCTTCGCACCCACCGGGCTGATGCAGGGCGGCGTCCTGACCTCGATCGACCCGCGGCCGCTCAACCCGGAGGTGGCGGTCCTGGCCTACCAGGGCTACCTCGGTCTGGACTCCGGGCTGCCGCAGTCGGTCTACTCCCTCGACCGGAGCCAGATCGAGCGCGGCCGGCTGACCGAGGTCGGCCGGGCCAACCTGGCGGTCGGCGAGACGCTGACCCTGCCCGACGGGACTGCGGTCACCTTCACCGGCGTCGACCAGTTCGCCGCGCTGCAGTTCTCGCACGACCCCGGGCAGGTCTGGGTGCTCGGTGCGGCGATCTCCCTGCTGGTCGGCCTGCTGGCGCTGCTGCTGCTGCGCCGGGAGCGCTTCTTCGCCCGCGTCGGCCCCGCCCCCGGCGGCGGCGGTACCGTGCTCTCCGTCGCTTCGCTGACGCGCGGCGGCGGCGAGAGCGCGACGTCCTTCGCCGAGCTGACCGGGCGGCTGCAGGCCGCGCTCGAGGAGCGCGCCGCGACCCCCTCCGCCCCGCCGTCCGGCGGGGCCGCACCGGAACCGGAGGTCCCCCCGCGTGACCGTTGACCAGTCGCTGGCCGACCTGTCGGACACCCTGTTCTCGATCGCCGTCGCGCTCTACTCGGTCGCCGTCGTGGCGTTCTCGGCGCAGCTGGCGTTCGGCCGCCGCCCGGCGCGCGAGCTGGTCCCCGCCGGGGCCGGGGCACCGACCGAGGCGCCCGCCCCGCCGGCGCGCAGCGACCGCTGGGGCCTGGCCGGGCTCGCGGTCACCGCCGTCGGCGCGGTCGTGCACGCCGGCGTGCTGGTCACCCGCGGGATGGCCGCCGACCGGCTGCCCTGGGGCAACATGTACGAGTTCGCCACCGCCGTCGTCCTCGTCGGCGTGGTGGTCTACCTGGTGCTGGCCGTCCGCCTGCCGGCCGTCCGCGACATCGGCGCCTTCGTCCTCGCACCGGTCGTCCTCGCGCTGGTCGCCACCGGGCTGTTCCTCTACACCGAGACCGGGCCGCTGGTCGCCGCGCTGCGCTCGAGCTGGCTGGCCGTGCACGTCTCCACGGCGATCCTCGGCTTCGGCATCTTCTTCGTCAGCGGGATCGCCAGCGTGCTGTACCTGCTGCGGCTGCGGTCCGACGCCCGCGGCGCCGAGGCCGAGGGCTCGTTCCTCTCCCGGCTGCCGAACGCGGTCACGCTGGACCGCGTCGCCCACCGCACCGCCGTCTTCGGCTTCCCGATCTGGACCTTCGCCGTCATCGCCGGCGCCATCTGGGCCGAGAGCGCCTGGGGCCGGTACTGGGGCTGGGACCCCAAGGAGACCTGGGCGTTCATCGCCTGGGTGGTCTACGCCGGCTACCTGCACGCGCGGACGACGGCCGGCTGGCGGGGGCGCCCCGCGGCGTGGGTCAACGTCGTCGGCCTGGTCGTGATGGTCTTCAACCTGCTGTACGTCAACATGGTGTCGACCGGCCTGCACAGCTACGGCGGGCTGAACTGAAGGAGGACCCCGTCCTCCCCACCCCTCGCGAGCTCGGGCCGGGACGGGGCCGGACGGCGGGCCTGCCGCACCGGGTCGCCACCCCCGGCTGAGCACCCGCAGGGGGTGGATGGCCCTCCGAGGGAGTGTCACGGGCGCCCGTCCCGCACCCCGGACACAGCGCCGGGGGTTCTCCGCCCGGCCGTGCCGGCGGATCATCCTCCACGCGCGACACACCACCGGCGTGCGCGAGCAAGTCCTCCGACGAGGCACCGCGCGGAACGCCGGATCCTCGAGCGCGGAAGGCGGGCGCCATGGCCGGGACCGGCAGGCGGAGGAGGACGACGCCGTCGAGCAGTGCCGCCGCGCCCGCGCCGTCCGGTGGCCGACCGGCGGAGGAGCGTGTCCCGCCGAGAGGGGACGGAGCTGCCCTGACCACCGTTCCGCCCTCGCCCGGCGCCGTCACCACCGACGCCCGGCTGGCGCGGCTGTTCGGTCTGCGGGACGACACCTGGCTGCGGCACGCCAACCCGGCGAGCGTCTGGGTCCGGTTCGCCGTGCTGCCGCTGATCGTCCTGTCGGTCTGGAGCCGGCGGTGGATCGGCCGGCGGGCACTGCTGCCCCTCGGCGCGTCGCTGGTCTTCACGGTGGTCGAGCCGCTGCTGTTCCCCCCGCCGCGGTCGACCCGGAACTGGGCGTCGAGAGGGGTGTTGGGTGAGCGCATCTGGGCCGACCGGAACGCGGTCGACCTCCCGCAGGAGTTCCGGTCGACCGCCGTCCCGAACACCACCTACGCGGTCCAGTTCGCCGGGCTCGCCGCCCTGGTCCGCGGCCTGGTCGTGTTCGACCTGAGGTCCGTCGTCGGGGGGCTCCTGCTCGTGCAGTGCGCCAAGGCCTGGTTCATCGACCGGATGGTGCTGCTGTTCAGGGCGATGGCCGACCGGGACCCGTGGTACGCCTCCTGGGAGTACTGACCGGCTCCCGCGCGGGGCGACGCGGGGGAGGACGAGCTCCACCTGGCGCGCCCGGCGTGTCGGCGACACGCCGACGGTGGCCGTGCTTCCATGCCCCCATGTCACGCCGGAGGGGGACGCCCCGTGGGTAGGCACTCGGCTTCGGAGGGGGCGGCGGTGCACCCCGTGGTCGCCGCCGCGCTCGCGCAGCGGACCGCGGACGTACCGGCCGGCCGGCACGGCGACCTGCGCGCCGAGGGCACCGAGAGCGGCCTCGGCTGGCCGGGCGACCCGACGACGCACGAGGGCCTGGGCTGGCCCGGCGGCATGGTCCAGCAGGCCGCGGTCGCCGCGCCTCCCGTCGAGCCGCAGCGGCGCCGCGGGTGGCGGCGCCTCTTCCGGGCGGCGTAGGGCCGCACCGGCCCCCTCTCGGGCCCCCGGCCCCCTGCAGGGTCCTCCAGGCCCCGTCCCGGGCACCGCCCTGAGCGTGCGAAGGGTGGGAAGGACGGGGTCCTTCTACGAGCGGTGGGGGGCAGGGGGTCCTTCCCCGAAGGGTGGGGAGGACGGGGTCCTTTCTTACGCCGGGGAGCCGTCGTCGCGCCGGGCGCGGCGCTCCAGCTCGCGCAGGAACTCGGGGTCGTCGTCCGGCGCGATGGGGCGGACGGCGCGCTGCGGACGCGGCGGCCGGGGCGCGCGCACCCGGCCGGGACCACCCTTCTCCGCCGCCCGCAGCACCAGCACCACCACGGCGACCGCCACCACGAGCACCACCACGAAGGCCATGGCGGCCCACCCCCTCGCCGATCGAGCCCGACTCCCCTCCACAGTACGTGCGCGGGCGATACTCGAACGCACACCCCGTGCGGCCCCGGCAGGAGGACAACGCCATCGACGCCGTCGACCAGCAGTTGATCGACCTGCTGCGCGCCAACGGGCGGGCGAGCTACGCCGAGCTGGCCCGGCGGGTCGGCCTCTCCTCGCCGGCGGTGCACGAGCGGGTCGGAAAGCTGGAGGCCGCCGGCGTCATCACCGGCTACCGGGCGGTGGTCGACCCGGCGGCGGTGGGGCTGGGCGTCACCGCGCTGGTCAGCGTGATCGAGAGCGACTCGATCGACGACACCGGTGTCGAGGCGGGACTGGCCGCGCTGCCCGAGGTGGAGGACTGCTGGCGGGTGGCCGGCAGCGAGGGCTACGTGCTGAAGGTCCGCGTGACCGACATCCCGGCACTCGAGGCCACCATCGACGCGTTGAACCGGATCAGAGGCGTCGCCCGCACGCGGACGACGGTCGTGTTGAGCACCAAGTGGGAGGGCCGCCATGGCGGAGAGGGCTGAGCCGGCGGTGCCGGGCGCGCCGACCGGGGGGCCGGCGGCGCCGCCGAGGATCGCGCCCTGGCTGGTCATCTACACGGTGGGCCGGCTGGCCATCGCCGCCGCGCTCGTGCTGCTGCTGTGGGTGCTGGGCCTGGACTTCTGGTCCGGCGCGCTGTTCGGGCTGCTGCTGTCGATGCCGGTCTCGTACCTGCTGCTGCGGCCCTCGCGCGAGCGGCTCACCGAGGGCCTGGCCGCGCGCAGCGTCGCCCGCCGGCAGGCCAAGGCCGCGCGGGAGGCCCGCCTCACCGGCGACGGCTGACGGACCCCGATCGACGCTGTGTGCACTCATCGTGGTCTCCGGGGCTCCTGAAGCCACGATGGGTGCACATCCCGTGGGGATCCCGCAGCGGGGCCTCAGCTGAGAGCCAGGCCGGCGCCGAGCAGCACGCCGGTCGCCAGGGTGAGCAGGCCGGTGCCCTGCAGCGCGGCGATCAGCGCCGGGCCGCGCCCACCGGAGAGCACGGTGCGCACCGGCGGCACGGCCAGCGGGACGGCGAGCAGCGCGAGCAGCGCCCAGGGCCGGGTTCCCCCGATCGCGACGACGACGGCGAACGCCACCGCGGGCAGCAGCGCGAACGCGACCCGGGTGCCGCGGTCGCCGAGCAGCACGGCCAGCGTGCGCTTGCCGACCGCGGCGTCGCCCTCGATGTCGCGCAGGTTGTTCACGACCAGCAGCGCCACCGACAGCAGGCCGATCGGCACCGCGGCGGCCACGGCCAGCCCGTCGACCGAGCCGGTCTGGGCGAACGTCGTCCCCACGACGGCCACCAGGCCGAAGAAGACGAAGACGAAGACCTCGCCCAGCGCGCGGTAGCCGTAGGGGAGCGGACCGCCGGTGTAGGTCCAGGCCGCCGCGATGCAGACCGCGCCGACCGCGACCAGCCACCAGCTCGACAGCGCCGCCAGCGCCAGCCCGGCGAGCCCGGCGACGGCGAAGGAGGCCAGCGCGGCGACCAGCACCTGCCGCGGGGTCGCCGCGCCCGAGCCGACCAGCCGCATCGGCCCGACCCGGACGGCGTCGGTGCCGCGGGTGCCGTCGGAGTAGTCGTTGGCGTAGTTGACCGCCACCTGCAGCGCGAGGGCGACCAGCAGGGCCAGCAGCGCCGGCACGAGCCGGAAGCCGTCGAGCGCCGCGGCGGCCCCGGTGCCCACGAGCACCGGGGCGAGGGCTGCGGGCAGCGTGCGGGGGCGGGCGCCGGCCAGCCACTGCGCGGGGGTGGCCACGGTCTAGCGCCTCCCGTCGAGGACCGCCGCGCCGGGAAGACGGGCAGCGAGGCCGCGGCGGTCGGGCTTGCCGGTGTGCAGGGTCGGGACGGCGTCGATGCGGTGCAGCTCGCGCGGCGCGGCGGGCCCGCCCAGCCGCTCGGACACCCACACGCGCAGCGCCGCGAGGTCCGGCGTCGCGCCGGGCGCAGGGACGACGACGGCGACCACCCGCTGACCCCACTCGTCGTCCGGTCGGCCGAGGACGACGGCGTCGAGGACGTCCGGGTGCTGGCGCAGCACGCCCTCCACCGCCTGCGGGGCGACGTTGACCCCGCCGGTGACCACGACGTCGTCCAGCCGGCCGTGCACGGTCAGCCGGCCGGCGTCGTCGAGCGTCCCGGCGTCGCGGGTGCGGAACCAGCCGTCGGCGAAGGCGGCGGCGGTGCCCTCGGGGTCGAGCCGGTAGCCGGTCGCCAGCACCGGCCCGGCGAGCTCGATGCCCGTACCGCCGGGTCCTGCGGCGTCCCCGCCGTCGGTCAGCCGCACCCGCACCCCGTCCAGCGGCTCGCCGTCGTACACGCAGCCTCCGGCGGTCTCGGTCATCCCGTAGGTGGTCACCACGGCGACGCCCTCGTCGCGGGCTCGGGCCAGCAGGCCCGGGTCGGTGGCCGCGCCGCCGACCAGCACCGCGTGGAAGGCGCGCAGCGCGACGGGCTCGGCGTCGAGGTACCGGCGCAGCTGGGTGGGCACCAGCGCGGTGCAGCGCCGTCCGGCCGGCATGCGGGCGACGGCGGCGGCCAGCGGCTCCCCGGGGCCGAGCACGGTCGGTGCGGTGTCGCCGAGGATCGACCGGCAGAGCACCTGGAGGCCGGCGATCGCCGAGACGGGCAGCGCGAGCAGCCAGGCGCCGGGACCGCCGAGCCGGCGCAGCGTGGCCTCGGCGGAGGCGCGCACCGCACCGGCCGACAGCAGCACGCCGCGGCCGCCGCCGGTCGAGCCGGAGGTGACGACGACGAGGTCGGCGCCGTCCTCCAGCGGCTGCTCGGGCCGCAGCACCGCCCGGGCCGCCTCGACGGTGGCCGGCGGACCCGCGGGCAGCACCGCGAGCGGCGCCGTGCCGTCCAGGGCGGCGCGCACCTGCGGCAGGAGCGCGAGGGGATCGGCCGGCGCGGGCACGGGGGTCAGGTGCCGGGGCACGAGGCCACACGGTACTTCGGCCCCCTGTAGGGACCCGCCGCGAGCACTGACGGCCCGCTTGCAGGGTCCCGCCGCGAGCCTGCGAGTGGCGGGGGGCAAGGGGGTCCTTCAAGGGGGGCAGGGGGTCCTTCTCCTACGCTTGCTGGCGTGATCGACACCGACGGGGCGCGGGTCTGGTCGGTGCCGATGCGGACCCGCTTCCGCGGCATCGACGTCCGCGACGGCGTGCTGGTGCAGGGCCCCGCCGGCTGGGGTGAGTTCTCCCCGTTCTGGGACTACGACGTTCCCGAGAGCCGCCGCTGGTGGGCCGCAGCGGTGGAGGCGGCCTGCCACGGCTGGCCGGCACCCGTGCGCGACGCGGTGCCGGTGAACGTGACCGTGCCGGCCGTGGGCCCCGAGCGGGCACACGCGATCGTGACCGCCTCGGGCTGCCGGACGGCGAAGGTGAAGGTCGCCGAGCCCGGTCAGACGCCCGCCGACGACGTCGCCCGTGTCGAGGCGGTGCGCGATGCCCTCGGCCCGGGCGGCGCGATCCGGGTCGACGCGAACGCCGCCTGGGACGTCGACACCGCCGCCGCCCGCATCCGCGAGCTGGACCGGGTGGGCCTGGAGTACGTCGAGCAGCCGTGCGCGTCGCTCGAGGAGCTGGCCGCGCTGCGCCGGCGGGTCGACGTGCGGATCGCCGCCGACGAGGTCGTCCGCCGCTCGGCCGACCCGCTGCGCGTGGACCTGCGCGGGGTGTGCGACGTCGTCGTCCTCAAGGTGCAGCCGCTCGGCGGGGTGCGGGCGGCGCTCGAGGTGGCCGGGGCGCACGGCCTGCCGTGCGTGGTCTCCTCGGCGCTGGAGTCCTCGGTCGGCATCGCCGCCGGGGTGGCGCTGGCCGCCGCGCTGCCCGAGCTGCCGTTCGCCTGCGGGCTGGCCACCGTGGCCCTCCTCGACGGCGACGTCACCAGCGACCCGCTGCTGCCGGTGGACGGCGCGCTCCCGGTGCGGCCGGTGACGCCCGACCGGCTGGCCGAGGTCGCCGCGGATCCTGAGGTGGAGGCGCGCTGGCGGGCCCGGCTGGACGCGGTGCGCCGGTGAACCCCTCGACCGCCCTCGCCCGGGTGCTCGTCGACGAGCTGGTCCGCGGCGGGGTCACCGACGCCGTGGCCGCGCCCGGCTCCCGCTCTGCGCCGGTCGCGCTCGCCCTCGCCGACGCCGAGCGCGCCGGCCGGCTGACCCTGCACGTGCGCATCGACGAGCGGACGGCGGCCTTCCTCGCCCTCGGCCTGGCCAAGGCGTCCGGGCGGCCGGTGCCGGTGCTGACCACCTCCGGGACGGCGACCGCGCACCTGCACGCCGCCGTGCTGGAGGCCGACGCCGCCGGGGTGCCGCTGCTCGCGCTGACCGCGGACCGGCCGCCGGAGCTGCGCGACACCGGCGCCAACCAGACCATCGCCCAGCCCGGTCTCTACGGGGGCGCGGTGCGCGCGGCGGTCGACGTCGGCGTGCCCGAGGCCGGCCGCGAGGAGGCGCAGAACCGCTACTGGCGCTCGCTGGTGGCCAAGGCGCTGCTGACCGCGCGTGGCGCGCTCTCCGGCGACCCGGGTCCGGTGCACCTCAACCTGCCGTTCCGCGAACCGCTGCTGCCCGAGGACGCCGACGTGCGGACCGCCGGCCCGTGGTCCGGCCGGCCGGACGGTGCGCCCTGGACCGGCGGCCCGGTCGCGGCCGTCGTGCGGCCCGCCGACGCCGGGCCGGCCCGCACGCTCGTCGTCGTCGGGGACACGACGCCCGCGCTCGGCCGGGCCGCCGCGGAGCTGGCCGCGGCGCGGGGCTGGCCCGTGGTCGCCGAGCCGTCCAGCGGCGCCTGGCCGGCGTCCGTGCGCGGCGGTGCGCTGCTGCTCGGCGTGCCCGGCTGGCTGGCCGAGCAGCGGCCCGAGCGGGTGCTGGTCGTGGGGCGGCCGACGCTGTCCCGGCCGGTGTCGGCGCTGCTGGCCGACCCCGCCGTCCGGGTGGAGACGGTGGGGACGTCCCCGCGCTGGGCGGACGCGGGTCGCTCGACGACGTGGGTGGGCGGCCTGCCGGCACCCGGCGCGTCCCCGGGTGGGACCCCGGCGACCGCCGACCCGGCGTGGCGCGCGGCGTGGTGCGCCGCGGCCGACCGGGTCGGGAGGGCGGTCGACGGCGTGCTCGACGCGCTGCCCGCGCTGACCGCCGGGCTGCTCGCCCGCGACCTGGTCGCCGCCCTGCCCGACGGCGCGCTCCTGGTGCTCGGCTCGTCGACGCCGGTGCGCGACGTCGACCGGCTGGCCGTCCCGCGGGCGGGGCTCACCGTGCTGGCCAACCGCGGGGTCGCCGGCATCGACGGGACGGTCTCCACGGCGGTGGGCGCGGCCCGCGTGCACGGCGGCCGGGCGTTCGCGCTGCTCGGCGACCTCACCCTGCTGCACGACCTCCAGGGGCTGCTGGTCGGCGAGGGGGAGCCGCGGCCGGACCTCACCCTCGTCGTCCCGGACAACGACGGCGGCGGGATCTTCGCCCAGCTCGAGCCCGGGCAGCCGCGGTACGAGACCGGCTACCGGCGGGTGTTCGGCACGCCGCACGGCCGCGACCTGGTCGCGGTGGCCGAGGCGCTGGGCTGGCCGGCCGTGCGGGTGTCGACATCGGCGGACCTGGCCGACGCCGTCGCGGCGGGTGGACCGCGGGTGGTCGTCGTCCGCACCGACCAGCGCGCCGAGGCGGAGCTGGCGGCGGCGCTGCGGACGGCCGCGGGCGAGGCGCTCGGCCACGGATGACCGGGGAGCGGCACCAGCGCACCGCCGACCAGGCGCTCCGGGTGCGAGCCCGGGCCCGGCGGTCGGGACCACCGGCTGCCGGGTCGGCCGGCGGCTCCACGAGGGAACGGGCCGCGGGGCCGGTCGGACGTGTCGGTGGTTACGCTTCCCGGGCTCCGTTCGTGGGGGCTCCCTGCGGACGGTCGGTGGGCTGACCTGCGGGTTCGTCAGAGCAGCCGGACGTCGGGCGGGCCCGCGACCTTGTTGCAACTCGTTCGCGATCCTTCCGGGAGGCGGCTAGCGTCGGCTGCATGACGTCGCTGCAGCAGGCTCCGGCCGGGCTCCCGGAGACCGGGCGGTACCTGCTGCGGCCCACGACACCGGGGGAGCTGGTCGCCGTCCGCGCCCTCGTCCTCGACGTCCCCGCTCGGGACGGGACCGGGCCGGCCACGGTGTCGCGCGCGGCGGCCGACTGATGGCGGTGCACGCGCCGGTCGACCAGTACCTGGCCGGCCTGCCGGGCGACGTCCGCGAGCGGGTCGAGCAGGTCCGTCAGGCGGTGGCGGCGGCCGTGCCGGGCGTCGACCAGACCGTCCGGCACGGGTTGCCGACGTTCACCGTCGACGGCCGGTCGCTGGTCCAGGTCGCGGTCTGGACACGGCACGTGGCGCTCCACCCGCTGCCGCAGCAGCTGGCCGATCCGGAGCTGGAGGCGGCCGTGGCCCCGTACCGCGGCGCCGAGGACGCGATGCGCCTGCCGCACCGCGACCCGTTGCCGCACGAGCTGGTCCGTCGCGTGGTCGAGGAGCTCGCCCGCCGCTGACCCGCGTCAGCTCTCCAGCGCGGCCTGGAAGGCGGCGAACTTCGCCTGGGTCTCGGCCAGCTCCGCGGCCGGGTCGGAGCCGGCGACGATGCCGCAGCCGGCGAACAGCCGCGCCGTGGCCGGGTCGTCGTCGGCCAGCTGGGCGCAGCGCAGCGCCAGGCCGAACTCGCCGTCCCCGCGGGCGTCGACCCAGCCGACCGGGCCGGCGTAGCGGCCGCGGTCCATGCCCTCCAGCTCGCCGATCAGCGCGGCGGCATCGTCGGTCGGGGTGCCGCAGACGGCGGCCGTCGGGTGCACCGCACCGACCAGCTCCAGCAGCCCGGCCCGGCCGCGGGCGCCGCCGCGGTGCTGGACGCCGGTGACGTCGGTGGCCAGGTGGCGCACGTTGGCCAGCGTCAGCAGCTCCGGCTCCTCCGGCGCGGTCAGCGTCGTGCAGTACGGCTCCAGCGCCCGGACCAGCGAGTCGACGGCGAGGGCGTGCTCGGCGCGGTCCTTGGCCGACGCCAGCAGGCCCTCGGCCAGCCGCTGGTCGTCGGCGCCGGCGCCGCGGGGTGCGGTCCCGGCCAGGACCCGGGAGGACAGCCGGCGCCCGGTCCGGCGCAGCAGCAGCTCCGGTGTGGCGCCGAGCAGGCCGTCGACGGCGAAGGTCCAGCAGGCGGGGAAGCGGGCGGCCAGCCGGGCGAGCAGTGCGCGCGGGTCCAGCGGCGCGTCGGCGGTGACCAGCAGGTCGCGCGCCAGCACCACCTTGGCCAGCTCTCCGGCCCCGATGCGCGCCACGGCCGCGGCCACGGTCGCGCACCACGAGGCCGGGTCGAGCGCGCCGTCGGCGTAGCGCAGCCGGCCGAGCGGCGCCGGGGCGGTCGCGGGCGCGGTGGCCAGCACGTCGGCGGGGTCGGCGTCCCCGGTCGTGGTCAGCCAGGCGGCGCCGTCCCGCCGGCCGACGACGACCTCCGGGACGACGAACACCGACGTCCCGGCGGCCGGGTCGAAGGCGATGCTGGCGAACACGACCGGCCCGGAGCCGGGCACCTCCGCCCGGTCGTCGACGTCGAGGCCGGCGTTGAGGGTCTCCCACCACTCGGCCGCCTCGACCAGGGCCCGGGGGCCGGTGACCTCCAGCCGGGCCGCCTCGCCCCAGCCGACCAGGCCCTCCCCGCGGCGCACCCAGGACACCGCGCCGGCGGCCGGCAGCAGGTCGAGCAGGGCGAGGGGCTCGAGCAGCGGCGTCGTGGTGACGACGGGCGTGACCGCACCCGGTGTGGTCACGGCTGCCGCTGTCACGGTCCCAGCGTAGGCAGCCGGTAGCGTCCCCCGTCGTGGCAGACCGGCGAGACAGCGCACACAGGCCCCCTTCCGGGGCCCGCCGCGAGCCTGCGAGCGGTGGGGAGAAGGGGGTCCTTCCACTGAGGGCCGGTCTGGACAAGCAGCCGGCCGACGTCGCGGCCATGTTCGACCGGGTCGCGGCGCGCTACGACCTCACCAACACGGTGCTCTCCGGCGGTCTCGACACCTCCTGGCGGCGGGCCACCCGCGAGGCGCTCGGCGCCCGTCCGGGGCAGACCGTGCTCGACGTCGCCGCCGGGACGGCGGTGTCGACGGTCGAGCTGGCGGCCGGCGGCGTGCGCGCCATCGCCTGCGATTTCTCCCAGGGCATGCTGCGGGCGGGCGCGGCCCGGCAGGTGCCCAAGGTGGCCGGTGACGCCATGGCGCTGCCGCTGGCCGAC